>NZ_JBFUBU010000006.1:0-123022 GCF_056405595.1 Polaromonas sp. P1_G1 | reverse complement strand
CCCCCCCCCCCCCCCCCCCCCCCCCCCCCCCACGGCCGTGTTGGCGCAGGCAGCCCCCATCCCAGCCTTCCCCCAGAGGGGGAAGGAGAGAATACAAAGGAGGGAGCGAGAGTTTCATTTGATCCGCACCCTGTACTGCGTCATCAGCGTCGCCACCAGCACCGAAATCAGCGAAGCCGCGACGATGACGTCGGCGATATAGGTGGGCACGCCGACCGCGCGGCTCATGGTGTCTGCGCCCACCAGCACACCGGCCACAAACACGGCGGCGGCGATCACGCCCAGGGGGTTGAGGGCGGCTAGCATGGCGATCACGATGCCGGTGTAGCCGTAGCCGGGCGACATGTCCAGCGTGACGTAACTGGTGCGGCCGGCCACCTCGATGGCGCCGGCCAGGCCCGCGAGCGCGCCCGAGAGCAGGGCGACCAGCACCACGGTGCGGGTGACGGGCACGCCGGCGAAGGCTGCCGCCCGGGTGTTGGCGCCCATGGCGCGTATGTCAAAACCCAGCACGGTGTATTTAAGCAAGGCCCACAGCGCCACGGCCAGGCCGCAGGCCCAGAACAGGCCGGTGTGTATGCGTGTCTGCTCGATCAGCTTGGAGAGCTCCAGGTCGCCCATCAGCGCCACGCTTTGCGGCCAGCCCATGGCGGTCGGGTCTTTCATGGGGCCGTCGAGCATGGCCGAGACAAACAGCAGCATCACAAAATTCAGCAGCAGGGTGGTGACGACCTCGTCGACGCCCAGCCGCGCTTTCAGCAGCGCCGGCCCCAGCAGCAGCAGGGCGCCGGCCAGCGCGGCGGCCAGCATCATGAGGCCGAACAGCAGCCAGACGGGCAGCTCAAAGCCGGTGCCGCCATGCAGGCCGCCCACGGCCACGGCGGCCAGCGCGCCGGCATAGAGCTGGCCTTCGGCGCCTATGTTGAAGAGCCGCGCCTTGAAGGCCACGGTGGCGGCCAGGCCGGTGAGGATCAGCGGGATCGCGCGGGTCAGGGTTTCGCTGAGCGCAAAGACCGAGCCGAAGCCGCCCTTGAACAGCAGGCTGTAGGTCTGCCCCAGCGGCGCGCCGGCCCACAGCACCAGCAGCGCGCTGACCAGCAGCGTGAAGGCGATCGCGCCTATGGGGGCCAGCAGCAGGGCGAGCTTGGAGACTTCGCTGCGTTTCTCGAGTCTCATGCCGGCACCTCATGCCCGGCTTGGGCGCCGGCCATCGCGAGGCCGATCGCTTCCCGCGTCCAGGCCTCGCCCGGCAAGGCCTCGGTGAGCCGGCCCGCATGCATGACCGCGACCCTGTCGCCCAGCGCGATGACCTCGTCGAGGTCGTCGGAGATCACCAGCACCGCCGCGCCGGCATCGCGCGCGGCGATCAACTGCTGCTGCACATAGGCGACCGCGCCTATGTCCAGGCCCCAGGTCGGTTGGTGGGCGATGATGAGTTGGGGTGGCTGCGGAGCGGCTTCGGATGAGGGAGAAACCAGCGCCCGCCCGAGGATCAGCTTCTGCATATTGCCGCCGGAAAGCGAACGCGCCGCCGTGTGCGGCCCGCCGCCGCGTACGTCGAACTCGCGCACGATGCGCCCCGCATGGGCTTGTGCGGCCTGGCGCTTGACCCACAGCGCGCTCGAAAACGCCGGGCTGCGCAGTCGCTCCGAGACGGCGTTTTCCCAGACGCTGAGGTCGCCGACGACACCGACGCCGTGGCGGTCCTCGGGGATACGGGCCACGCCTTGCGTGACCAGCCAGGCGGGCGAGGCTTTCAAGGGCTGGCCCAGCAAGCTCACCGTGCCCCGGCAGGCTTCGCGCATGCCGCAGAGCAACTCGGCCAGTGCGAGCTGGCCGTTGCCCGAGACACCGGCAATCGCGACAATCTCGCCGGCCTTGAGCTGCAGCGAGACGCCGTCCAGCCGGTCGCGGCCCGCATCCGCCGTGCTCACGGCCTCCAGCGTGCAGACGGCTGCGCCCGTGGCCGGCGCGGGCCGGCGCTGCGCGGCCGTGACGGCATGGCCGACCATCCATTGCGCAAGCTGGGCCTGGCTGGTGCCGGCGGCCGGCGCCTGGGCCACGAGCTTGCCGGCTCGCAGCACGGCCACGCGCTGCGAGACGCGCAGCACCTCGGCTAGCTTGTGGCTGATGAAGATGATGGACAAGCCCTGGGCCACCATCTGGCCCAGGGTGTCGAACAGGGCTTCGCTTTCCTGCGGGGTCAGCACGGCCGTGGGTTCGTCGAGGATCAGGATGCGCGCGCCGCGGTACAGCGCCTTGAGGATCTCGACGCGCTGGCGTTCGCCGACCGAGAGGCTGCCGACCTTGGCCTCGGGCGCCACCGGCAGGCCAAAGCGCTGGGCCACGTCCAGCAGCCTGGCGCGCGCGGCGCCACGCCGCGAAAACGGTTGCCACAGCGGCTCGCTGCCCATCATCACGTTGTCAAGCACGCTGAGGTTGTCGGCCAGCGTGAAGTGCTGGTGCACCATGCCGATGCCGGCCTCCAGTGCCGCGCGCGGGTTGCCGGGCGGCAGGGGCAGGCCGAAGGCTTCGATGCTGCCTTCGTCGGCGGTGTAGTGGCCGAACAGGATGGACACCAGCGTGGACTTGCCCGCGCCGTTCTCGCCAAGCAGGGCGAGGATTTCACCGGGATGCAGGTCGAGCGAGATCGCGTCGTTGGCGAGCAGGGGGCCGAAGCGTTTGGTGATGCCGCTGAGGCGAAGCACGGGGGTTGCTGTCACGGCATTGCTCCTTCCCCCGCTGGGGGAAGGCTGGGATGGGGGCCAGCGGCGTCGGATGCCGCACTGCGCGTGTTCAAAGGCCGCTGGCCCTCACCCCAACCCTCTCCCAGGGGGAGAGGGAGTGAAGAAGACAACTTGCCGCAGAAGGCCTGAATCGCGAGTGCGGCAGGCGCCGCCGAGGCTTGCAAAAGGCAATGCGGCCCGTCAATCCTGACGATGTCCATGGCCGGGAGGCCTTGCTTCAAAGATTCGGCCGCCGAGCCTGGAACCACCCTGTCCTGTTTGGCCTGCAAGTACATCACCGGCACCTGGATCTGTTTGAGCTGGTCCCTCACATCCACCTGGAGAACTTCCTGCATCCGCCTGATCATGGCTTGCGGTGACAGCTGGCGCAGGGCCTTCTCGAGCATGATTTTCCGCGTGGAGGGTGCAAACCCGCCGAGCAAAAAGGGGCCGACGACGCGCGTCAGCGCATGCGGCGGAATTCTCCGAAACAGGGGGTTGTCAACCACGGAGGAGAGAAAAGACAAGGCAGGGCGAGGCGTTTTCGCGAAGGTGCAGGACAGGATGAGCCCACGCAAGCCGGCCGGCCGGGCGGCTGCAATGGAGATGGCCAGCGGCCCGGAAAAGGATTCGCCCAGCAAGACAAAAGGCGCGGAAGTCAGGCGCGCCTGGACGAACTTTTGGAGTTCCTCGTAGCCCAGTGCCTCGTGCCCCGGGTAGCGCACGACCTCTACCGGCAAGGATGTCGGCAACGCCTTGAGCAAAGGGGCAAACAGATCTCCTGTGCCGTCCATTCCGGGTAGCAGGACGAGCCGTAGAACAAGGGGGAAGGGCGCGGTCATCCGGAAGAAGTGGGGTTTGGCAATGTGGCTTTCAGATCAACAGGGGCCGCAGCACTAGCGGCTGCGAATGTCAGCCGAGGGATTCCCAATGGTCATGCCGGTCACGCCGCTCCTGGCGGTAGTTGGTGATTTCCAGACGGAGGCCATCGGGGTCGCTGAAGAAAGTAGCCCAGTAGTCAGGTGCGTATTCGTCGTGCTTGTGTGGCTCGCTGGCGTTAATGCCTGAGGCCTGCAACAGCCGGGCACATTCGACCACGTCTTCGACAGTGTCTACGCGTAGGCAAAAGTGGTGAAGACCGGGCGAGTAGGGGTCGTGCCCCGCTTGGGAGCGGGCCGGTCGCAGGACATAACCGAAGTAGCGGTTGAAATACTGGATGTGCGGGTCCCCACCAATCGTGAAGGTGTTTTTGCGGCAGCCGAGTACCTTCAGCATGAGTTGGTCATAGAACGCTTCCGACTCTGCCATGTTGCTCACGGCAATGTAGATGTGGTCGATCCCGGTGAGTTCGGGCATGCTA
Source organism: Polaromonas sp. P1_G1 (assembly GCF_056405595.1). Taxonomy (NCBI): domain Bacteria; kingdom Pseudomonadati; phylum Pseudomonadota; class Betaproteobacteria; order Burkholderiales; family Comamonadaceae; genus Polaromonas; species Polaromonas sp. P1_G1. The sequence goes on along the minus strand of NZ_JBFUBU010000006.1, from coordinate 118,936 downwards.
TTTCCAGGCTGCGAGGAATGCCAGCAGCACCTTGGCCGAGTTGTCCGCCGCGATATTCATGAAGGTCACCATTTCATTGGCGCCTTCGCCGCCGCCGGCCAGGTCGCTGAGGGAGCGGAACGCGATGTAGGGCACGCCGTTGCTGTAGGCCACCATGCCGACGGCGGCGGTTTCCATGTCGAGCACATTGGCGCCAAAGGTCTTGAAGGTGTATTCGCGGAAGGCAGCGTTGTCGACGAAGGCCTGGCCGGAGACGCCGTTGCCGCCGACCAGGAGCTGCGGCTTGTGCGTCAGGCAGACACCGGCATTGCAGGATTCCAGTGCGATAGGGCCCAGGCCGCGGGCCACGGCCAGCATGCGCGGGTCGACCTCGAACCAGAACTTGCGCACCGGCGCCGGGCTGGCGGCAGTGCGGATTTCGACGGGGCGCGGATGCAGCATGCCGTAGGGCGCCAGGGTCTGGGCTTCCATGCGCGGCGGGATGGCGAATTTGCCGGGCGCGGTTTCACGCGCCATCAGCACCTCGAGGTACTGTCCCCACTGGGCAGGCACGTTGACGTCGCCGATGTGCAGGCCGGGGTTGACGCCGCCGGCGATGCCGCTGAAGACGATGCTGTGGATGTTGAAACGGTCCAGCACGAGTTGCGTGTTCATGGACGCGTTGACCATGCTGATGCCGGAGAGAAACAGCACGACGGGCTTGTCCTGCAGCGTGCCGGTGTGGAAGTCGACGCCGTTGACGCGGTGCCGGATCGGTGACTGCAACTGCCGCAGCAGCAAGGTGAGTTCAGGCTGGAAGGCCGACATCACGGCGATGCGCGGTGTGTCGTCCAGCCGCACCGGTGTGCCGGTGGCGGGCCGGGTGGCGCAGCCGGCCAGGCTCAGGGCCAGAAAACCGGCGATGACAAAAGCCGCCAGCCGGAACGAAAAGATGCGCCGCCAGTCAAACTGAAAATGCATACGGCGCGCCTTTCGGGTTCAGCGATTATTTGGTCGTGGACTTGGGCTGGTTGTCGTCGACCTTGATGGTGGCCTTGCCGTCGAGGATGTCTTTCTCTTTGGCCTTGACCTTGGTGACGATGTCGGCCGGAATCTTCTTCTCGAAGGTGCCCAGCGGGGCGAGTTCGGAGCCTTTGTACTTCATCATCGAGTACGGGCCATAGTCCTCGGCCTTGAACTTGCCTTCCTTGACGAGCTTGATGGCGCGGTCGATGCTGGGCTCCATATTCCACAGGGCCGACGCGACCACGGTGTCGGGGTATTTGTCTTGCGTGTTGATGACGTTGCCAATGGCGAGCTTGCCTTTTTCCTTGGCGGCGTCGCTGACGCCGAAGCGCTCGGCGTACATCACGTCCGCCCCTTTGTCGATCATCGCGAAAGCCGCTTCTTTGGCCTTGGGCGGGTCAAACCAGCTGTTGATGAAACTCACGCTGAACTCGACCTTGGGGTTGGTTTCTTTCGCGCCGGCCATGAAGGCGTTCATCAGGCGGTTGACCTCGGGAATCGGGAAGCCGCCGACCATGCCTATCTTGTTGGTCTTGGTGACGCCGCCGGCAATCATGCCGCTCAGGTAGGCGGGCTCCTGGATGTAGTTGTCGAACACCGAGAAGTTGGGCGCCTGCGGCTTGCCCGACGATCCCATCAGGAAAGACACCTTGGGAAAATCCTTGGCGACTTTTCGGGCCGCGGCCTCGACCGCGAAGGCTTCGCCGACGATCAGCGTGTTGCCGGCCGTGGCGTATTCACGCATCACACGTTCGTAGTCGGCGTTCGAGACATTCTCGGTCGCCTTGTATTCAATCTCCCCGCGCGCCTCGGCGGCTTTCAGCGCCTTGTGCAGGCGGCTCACCCATTGCTGCTCGAAGGGCACGGTGTACAGCGCGGCGACCTTGGTCTTGGCCTGGGCAAACGCCAGGCCGGGCAGGGCGATGGCCGCGGCGGTAGCGAGCAGGACGAGTTGGCGGCGCTTGAGGCGGGAGGCTTGAAACATGGGACTCTCCGGGTTGGTGGGTTCAGGTTCAGGAAAAACAGTGACAAGAAATCAAAAGGTTCCCGCTTTTTCCAGCCGGGGGCCGCGGAACCGGCTTTGCCGGGCCGCAGGCGTGGTCCCCTGCAAGGGGAGAAGGCGCTACACGCAGTGAGCGTCCGACAGGGGTGTCCATTTATTTGGTGCCGAAGATGCGGTCGCCTGCGTCGCCTAGGCCGGGGAGTATGTAGCCATGGCTGTTCAGTTCACGGTCAATGGCTGCCGTGTAGATGGGCACGTCGGGATGCGCGGCTTGCAGGGCCTTGATGCCTTCGGGGCAGGTCAGCAGGCAGACGAACTTGATGGACTTGGGGTTCAATTCCTTGAGCCGCTCGACGGCCGCGATGGCCGAGTTGCCGGTGGCCAGCATCGGGTCGACGACCACGATGTCGCGCTCTTCCATGTCGTGCGGCATCTTGAAGTAGTACTCGACGGCCGTGAGGGTTTTCGGGTCGCGGTACAGGCCGACGTGGCCCACGCGCGCGCCGGGCACCACGCTGAGCATGCCTTCGAGGATGCCGTTGCCGGCACGCAGGATGGAGACGAACACCAGCTTTTTGCCGTCTATGACCTTGGAGGTGGTGGTCTCCAGCGGGGTTTCGATCTCGATGTCCTGCATGGGCATGTCGCGTGTGACCTCATAGGCCATCAGCATGCTGAGCTCGTTGAGCAGGGTGCGGAAGGTGTTGGTGGAGGCGTCCTTGCGGCGCATCAGGGTGAGCTTGTGCTGCACCAGGGGATGGTCTATCAGGTGGACTTTGCTGGGCTGGATGGTCATGTGCGTGTGTGCCTCTGTGGTCTTGTCTTTATTTGTCTTTGCTCTTGTGCCCGGCAGGCTTCCCGGAAAAATGTCAGAAAACCGTGCCGTCGCTTTCGATGTTCAGGGGCGGCAAGCCTTGATGCAATTGCTGTGCCAGCGCGCGCCCCGCGGCCCAGGTGCCGCCTTCGAGCACACAGGCCAGCGGCATCTGTTCAGCAGTCAATCCTAACTGCTCACGCACCAGCGGCGCGAGTTCGTCGAGCAGGGCCACCGTGAGGGCGCGCCATTCGACGATGAGTTCGTCACCGGCCTGGTGCAGGCGGCTGGCCTGGGCCGGGTCCTTGAGCAGCAGCACGCCGGCGTCCAGGAACAGGCCGCCGTTGCGGTACTCGGGCAGGCCGGTGAGGGCGTCCAGGCCGTTAACCTGCACGCCGGCCCATTCAAAGGGCTCGAGCAGCGAATAGGTGAGCCACTGCGAAAGCTTGTGGAAGGGCATCCAGCCCTGGCTGGGCCCGCTGTCGGCCTCGCCTGCCGCCGGGTGCCGCCAGCAGTCGCCCAATGGGATGCTGCCGAGCAGGTTCTGCGCGGGCCAGATGGACGACAGGCCGGTCAGCAGGATGGACAGCAGCTCATGCGCCTCGACGGTGTTTTTGCCGGGCAGCACCAGCACCTCGAACAGGTGGCCGGGGCGGCCGCGCGGGCCGAAGAGCGCGGGCTGGTCCTGCAGGGCCTGGCCCAGGCGGCGCAGCAGCGCGGCGCGGCCTTCAAGGCCTACCAGCGGATTGCCCTCGGTGACCTGGAAGGCGGCGGCCAGTTGTTCGGCCGTGACGGACTTGAGGCCCGCGGCATCGGCCTGCAGCGGGTACTCCGGATCGCTGGAGAACATGCCGCCCATGAAGGCATGGAAGCTGGCTACGCCCAGGCCTTCGGAGCGGCTGTATTCGCAGCCGGGCCGCTCGCCTTGGGCGGCTTCAAGGTAGCGCCACTGCGGGCCGGCGCCGGCGTCGAGCAGCACGCTGATGAGCGCCAGGTCGATCTGGGCTCGTGCGCGGCCGGCCGCCGTGGCGGAGCCCAGCGCTTCACTGAGCAGGGCCGGGCGGTCGATGCCGCCGGCCTCGAAATGCCGCCAGCGCGAGTGGTAGGGAATGTCCAGGCTGGGGTAGCGGGCGCGCGTGATCTCGGCAACCAGCCCCGCGGCGGTGGACAGCGCGCCGTCGTTGACGCTGAACCAGGCCGATTCGCCGCGGCGCGCGCGTGCCAGCAGGGCGGCGGCGCGCGCGCGAATGGTGGCGGTGGATCGCAGTTCTGTGGCGGCGCCTATGCCGCGCAGGTTGCCGGCGATGGTGTAAGCGGCATTGACAGGCGGCGTGTTGGCTTCAGGCATCCAGCCCCCGGCCCTTGGCTTTTTTGAGTTCCTCGGCATCGGGCACGGCGCCGGGCGTGAAGTAGCCGGCGGCCATCTTGGCGTCCATTTCGACCTGGGCGTCGGCTGGAATCATGTGGTCGGGGATGTTGACGCGCTCGACGACCTTGATGCCGGCGCGCGTGATGGCGTCATATTTCATGTTGCTCATGGACACCAGCCGGTGAATTTTCCGTATGCCCAGCCAGTTCAACACGTCGGGCATGAGTTCCTGGAAGCGCATGTCCTGCACGCCGGCCACACATTCGGTGCGGGCGAAGTACTGGTCGGCGGTGTCGCCGCCGACCTGGCGCTTGCGGGCGTTGTAGACCAGGAACTTGGTGACCTCGCCGAGCGCGCGGCCCTCCTTGCGGAAATAGGACACCAGGCCCACGCCGCCGCGCTGCGCGCCCTGGATACATTCCTCGATGGCGTGCGTGAGGTAGGGGCGGCAGGTGCAGATGTCGGAGCCGAAGACGTCCGAGCCGTTGCATTCGTCGTGCACGCGGGCGGTGAGTTCGATCTCGGGGTTGGCCAGGTCGCGCGGCTTGCCGAAGATATACGCGGTAAGGCCTCCGATAGGAGGAAGGAAAACCTCGAGGTCGCTGCGCGTGACGAGTTCGGGGTACATGCCGCCGGTTTCCTCGAACAGGACGCGGCGCAGGTCGGTCTCGCTGCAGCCGAAGCGCCGGGCCACCTCGGGCAGGTACCAGACCGGCTCGACCGCGACCTTGGTGACCATGGCCGCGCCGCCGGCCGTGAGGTATTTGCCGTCGGCCTTGAGGCGGCCGGACTGCAGGGCCTCGATGACCTCGGGCAGGATGACGTGGGCCTGCGTGACCGCGATGGTGGGGCGTATGTCGTAGCCGGCGGCCAGTTCGGCCGCGAAGACGTCTGCCACGGTGGCGCCCCAGGGGTCCATGGCGGCGATGCGGCCGGGCTCGCTCCACTGCGGGTAGGGGCCGATGACGTCGGTGGGCGAGGTGTTGGTGAGGTCGGCCTTGTGTTTGGCCGAGAGCGCGCCCGAGGCGACGGCCAGCGCGCGGTAGACGCTGTAGGAGCCGCTGTGGGTGCCGATGACGTTGCGGTGGCTGCGTTTGGTGGTGGTGCCAACCACCGGCCCGCGCTCGGCCGGGGTGGCCGCGCCCCAGTGGATGGGCAGCGCGCCGGTGCCGCCGGCGTGGGAGGTCAGCCGGATGTGGGAAGCGGGGGAAGCCGGTGAGGCAGGCGGAACGGACTGAGGACCGGAAGACGGCGCGGCAACTTCAGCAGGCATTGCGTATCCTTCAAAAAAACCAATGTAGCCATGCGTGCCGGGCTTGACAAGCCCGCTTTCCGCAGGAGGTCGTTAATTTGCGACAGGCGGTGGATGGCGCCATGGACAGAAAGCATCCCGCAGGCGCGCCGCCGCCTGTCCGTGGACGCGTATCCCGCCGGACACCCTTGTCCTACACGGGATGGCTTCGCGGGCCTGTACTTTCGGGGTGAAGCATCAACCCTTTAAGCCTCAACCCCTTATCAACCCGTTCAAGCACACGAAGCACCAACCATGCGCTTTCCCACGGAACACAAAACCCTTGAGATCGACGGCCTGCCCATCTTTTACCGGGAGGCCGGGCCGCCGGGCGCGCCTGTGCTGCTGTTGCCGCACGGTTACCCGAGTTCCTCGTTCCAGTACCGCAACTTGATGCCGGCATTGGCCGACCGCTGGCGGCTGGTCGCGCCGGACTATCCGGGATTCGGCTACAGCGGCACGCCGGAGAGCAGCGAACAGTCCTGCTCATTCGAAGGCTATGCGGATTTTCTGGAGGCGTTCACCGAGCGCCTGGGACTGCAACGCTATGCGCTCTACCTGCACGACTATGGATCGCAGATCGGGCTGCGCCTGGCCATGCGCCACCCCGAACGGGTGGCCGCCCTGATCATCCAGAACGGCGACATCTACGAGGACCAACTGGGCCCCAAATACCAGCCGATCCAGGACTACTGGGCGAATCCCACTCAGGCGGCGCGCGCCAAACTCGAAGAGGCGGTGAGCGAGGAGGGTTTCAGGAAAGAATTCATCGGCGAGGTCGATGCCGACCTGGCGGCCCGCATACCGCCCGACCTGTGGCGCCTGTCATGGCCGCTGATGAACAACCCCCGGCGCCGCGCCATCGCGGTGGCCTTGATGGAGGGCTTGAAGGAAAACCTGCAGTGGTTCCCGAAATACCAGGCCTACCTGCGGCAGCACCGGCCACCCACGCTGATTGTGTGGGGTCCGCAGGACGGCTATATGCCCGAGGGCGCGGGGAGAGCCTATCTGCGCGATATTCCCGGCGCCGAGTTTCACCTGCTGCGCGGCGGGCATTGGGCGCTGGAAACCAACCTGGAAGAGATCGTGCCGCTGGTGCGGGAGTTCCTGGGCCGGGTGCATGCGCCTTCGGGCGCCGGCCTATAGAGCCTTTAACGCCTGGCCACCCCGTCAGCGTTTCTTGCCGCCGAAGATGCTGCCCAGCACGCCGCGGATGATCTCGCGGCCCACGGCCGAGCCCATGGTGCGCACGGCGGACTTGGCCATGCTTTGGGCCAGGCCGTCGTGCTTGCCGCCGCGCGGGCCTGTTGTGCCGAACAGTACGTCGTTAAGGCCACCCATGATGCCGCCGGAGTCGCTGGTGCCGGCCGCACCGCCCTGGGGCGCCTTGGCCGCTTCGGTCGCCGCCACTTCGGCCCGGCCCTTGATTTTTTCGTAGGCCGATTCGCGGTCCACGGTTTTTTCATAGACGCCCGCGACCAGCGAGCCCTGGAGCAGGGCCTGCCGCTGCGCCGGTGTGATGGGGCCGATCTGGCTGCCGGGCGGCAGTACATAGACGCGTTCGGTGATGCCGGGCCGGCCCTTGGCGTCGAGCAGGCTGACCAGCGCCTCGCCGACGGCCAGTTCGGTGATGGCGGTTTCGATGTCCAGGCCGGGCTTTTGCCGCATGGTTTGCGCCGTGGCCTTGACGGCCTTCTGGTCGCGTGGCGTGAAGGCGCGCAGCGCGTGTTGCACGCGGTTGCCGAGCTGGGCCAGCACCGAATCGGGGATGTCCAGCGGGTTTTGCGTCACGAAATACACGCCGACACCCTTGGAGCGCACCAGGCGCACCACCAGTTCGATGCGTTCGACCAGGACCTTGGGCGCTTCGTTGAAGAGCAAATGTGCCTCGTCGAAGAAGAAGACCAGCTTGGGCTTTTCGGGGTCGCCGATTTCAGGGAGCTGCTCGAACAGCTCGGAGAGCATCCACAGCAGGAAGGTGGCATACAGGCGCGGCGAGTTCATGAGCTTGTCGGCGGCCAGGATGTTGATCACGCCCTTGCCATCAACGGTTTGCATGAAGTCGCTGATGTTGAGCATGGGTTCGCCGAAGAATTTCTCGCCGCCCTGGCTTTCGACCTGCAGCAGGCCGCGCTGGATGGCGCCCACGCTGGCGGCGCTGACGTTGCCGTACTGGGTGGTGAACTCGCTGGCGTTGTCGCCCACGTACTGCAGCATGGCGCGCAGGTCTTTGAGGTCCAGCAGCAGCATGCCGTTGTCGTCGGCGATCTTGAAGACCAGGTTGAGCACGCCGGCCTGGGTCTCGTTGAGGTTGAGCATGCGGCCCAGCAGCAGCGGCCCCATGTCGGAGACGGTGGCGCGCACCGGGTGGCCCTGCTCGCCGAAGACGTCCCACAGCGTGGCCGGGCAGGCCAGCGATTCGGGAATCTCTATGCCGCGCTCCTTGAGCACGCCGGCCATCTTGGCGCCTATGGTGCCGGCCTGGCTGATGCCGGTCAGGTCGCCCTTGACGTCGGCCATGAAGACCGGAACGCCGATTTTCGAGAAATTCTCAGCCAGGGTCTGCAGCGTGACGGTCTTGCCGGTGCCGGTGGCGCCGGTGATCAGGCCGTGGCGGTTCGCCAGGCCGGGCAGCAGTTCGCACTGGGTGTCGGCGTTGCGGGCGATGAGCAGGGGGAGGGCGGTGGTTTCGGCCATGGCGGTGTGGAGTGGGTGAAAAAGTAAAATGCGGTTTGTAGATTAAATCAATTAATCACCAAAAAGCATTGAATAAAGGGTTTCCGTCGTGGCTGGTCATAGTAAATGGGCGAATATTCAACACCGCAAGGGCCGCCAGGACGAAAAACGCCAGCGAATCTGGACGCGCGTGATGCGCGAGATCATGGTCGCGGCCCGCATGGGCGGCGGCGACCTGGGCATCAACCCGCGGTTGCGTCTGGCGGTGGACAAGGCCAAAGCGGCCAACATGCCCAGTGAAAACGTCAAATACGGCATCGCCAAGGCCACCGGCAGCCTGGAAGGCGTGCAGTACGAAGAGGTGCGCTACGAGGGCTACGGCATAGGCGGCGCRGCCATCATCGTGGACTGCATGACCGACAACAAGGTGCGCACCGTGGCCGAGATCCGCCACGCCTTTTCCAAGAATGGCGGCAATATGGGCACCGAGGGCTCGGTGGCCTTCCAGTTCAAGCACTGCGGCCAGCTGATTTTTGCGCCCGGCACCAGCGAGGACAAGGTCATGGAAGTGGCGCTGGAGTCCGGCGCCGACGACGTGATCACGCATGAAGACGGCGCTATCGAGGTGCTCACGCCCTACACCGGCTTCGAGGCCGTGCGCAACGCGCTGGAGGCTGCCGGCCTCAAGCCCGAGATCGCCGAAGTCACCATGCGCGCCGACAACACGATTGAACTCACCGGCGACGACGCCCGCAAGATGCAGAAGCTGCTGGACGTGCTGGAAGACCTGGACGACACCCAGGACGTGTTCCACAATGCGGCGCTCGAAAACTGAAGCCCAAGGGTGAGATGATGGACGATTCGGAACGGCTGGCCCGCATTGAAACCCTGCTGCAGGAGGGCAACCGCCTGCGCGGCGAGGCCATTGCGTTGCAGAAGGAATCCCTGGCCGTGCAGAAGTCGCTGGTCGACGAAACCCGGGCCAACATCATGAAGGCCGGCAAAGTCAACGACCAGGCGCTGGAGATGCAGCGCCGAGGCAAGGCGGCCGCCAAGGTCATTTTCGGCATCGTATTTATTCTTGTTGTGTACCTCAGCTATTTGCTGTTTTTTAGATTGAACCTCCCGTGAAAGTTCTTGTTATTGGTGGTGGCGGCCGTGAGCACGCGCTGGCCTGGAAACTGGCCCAGTCCCCGAAAGTCCAGGCGGTCTACGTCGCGCCCGGCAACGGCGGCACGGCGCTCGATGCGCGGCTGGAAAACATCGCGATCACCGACGTGAAGGCGCTGCGCGAATGGGCGGCGGCCGAAAAGATCGCGCTGACCGTGGTGGGCCCCGAGCAGCCGCTGGCCGCCGGTGTGGTCGATGAATTCCGCGCGCACGGCCTGCGGGTCTTCGGCCCGACCAAGGCTGCCGCGCAGCTGGAAAGCTCCAAGGCCTTTTCCAAGGCCTTCATGAAGCGCCACGGCATTCCCACGGCCGAATACGAAACCTTTACCGACGCGGCCGCGGCCCACGCCTACGTGGACGAAAAAGGCGCGCCCATCGTCGTCAAGGCCGACGGCCTGGCGGCCGGCAAGGGCGTGGTGGTGGCGATGACGCTGCACGAGGCGCACGAGGCCATCGAATTCATGCTCGCGCCCAACCCGGACTTCAACCCGCTGGGCGTGACGCACAACGAGGGCGGCGCGCGCGTCGTCATCGAGGAGTTCCTGCAGGGCGAGGAAGCCAGCTTCATCGTGATGTGCGACGGCAAGAACGTGGCGGCCATGGCCACCAGCCAGGACCACAAGCGCCTGCTGGACGGCGACGAAGGCCCGAACACCGGCGGCATGGGCGCGTATTCGCCGGCGCCGGTGGTCACGCCCGAGGTGCACGGCCGCGCCATGCGCGAGATCATCCTGCCGACCATCAAGGGCATGGAAAAAGACGGTATTCCCTTCACCGGTTTCCTGTACGCGGGCTTGATGATCGACGCCGAGGGCAAGCCCAAGACACTCGAATTCAACTGCCGCATGGGCGACCCGGAAACCCAGCCCATCATGATGCGGCTCAAGACCGACCTCTATGACGTGATGATGGCGGCCACCTCGGGCGGGCTGGACCAGATCGAGCTCGACTGGGACCGCCGTCCGGCCCTGGGCGTGGTGATGGCCGCGCACGGCTATCCGCTGAACCCGCGCAAGGGCGATGTGATCCACGGCCTGGTCAAACCCGGCGACGCGCCCGAGGACGCCATGGTGTTCCACGCCGGAACGCGCAAGGAAGGCGACGCGACGCTGACCTCGGGCGGCCGCGTGCTCTGCGTGACGGCGCTGGGCAGCACGGTGAAAGCCGCGCAGCAGCGCGCTTATGAAGTGGCGCAAGGCATAGGCTTTGACGGCGCGCAGTACCGCAAGGACATCGGCTGGCGCGCGCTCAAGCCCTGATCACCGGACGGGTGCCGCTGCCCGGCGCCCGTTTCTTGGGGAACACCTCAGCATGACTACCGATATTTCAGGCGTTCGAGACTTTTTGCTGGCGCTGCAGCAGCGCATCACCGGCGCCATCTCCGACATCGACGGCAGCCCTTTTGTGGCCGACCGCTGGCAGAAGGAGCCCGGCGAGACGCTGCAGGGCAACGGGCTGACCATGATCCTGGAGCAGGGCAAGGTGTTCGAGCGCGCCGGCTGCGGCTTTTCGCATGTGCGCGGGCCCAAATTGCCGCCCTCGGCGACGCAGCACCGGCCCGAACTGGCCGGCGCGCCGTTTGAGGCGCTGGGCGTTTCGCTGGTGTTCCATCCGCGCAATCCCTATGTGCCGACGGTGCACATGAATGTGCGCATGCTGGCCGCGACGCCGGTTGCCAGCCCCGATGCACCGGTCTGCTGGTTCGGCGGCGGCATGGACCTGACGCCGTATTACGGCTTCGAGGAAGACGCCGTGCATTTCCACCAGGCCTGCAAGGACGCGCTGGTGCCTTTCGGCGAGGACAAGTATCCGCGCTTCAAGCAGTGGTGCGACGAATACTTCTACCTCAAGCACAGGCAGGAGCAGCGCGGCATAGGCGGCGTGTTTTTTGACGATTTCCAGGAACTTGGCCCCGAGCGCAGCTTTGCCATGATGCAGGGCGTGGCGGACTCCTTCTTGCAGGCCTACCTGCCAATCGTGGAGCGGCGCAAGGACACGCCTTACGGGGAGCGTGAGCGCGAATTCCAGCTTTACCGGCGCGGCCGTTACGTTGAATTCAACCTGGTCTGGGACCGCGGCACGCATTTCGGCCTGCAGTCGGGCGGCCGCACCGAGTCCATCCTGATGTCCATGCCGCCGCTGGCGAGCTGGTCCTACCAGCGCGGCGTCGAGCCCGGCAGCCCTGAAGAGCGCCTGTACACGGCGTTTTTGCCGCGGCGGGACTGGGTTTGAACGCAAAGCCGCCTCCCGCGAGCAAACGCATCGGCGTCTTTGGCGGCGCTTTCGACCCGCCGCACAACGCCCATGTGGCCCTGGCCGAGGCTGCCGTCGCGCAGTTCGGGCTGGACACGCTGTATGTGGTGCCCACGGGCCATGCCTGGCACAAGTCGCAGGCCCTGAGCGCGCCGGCCCACCGGCTGGCCATGGCCAGGCTGGCGTTCGAGCCGATTCCCCATGTGCAGGTCGATGAACGCGAGGTGCAGCGCCCCGGGCCGACCTTCACAATAGACACACTTCTGGCGCTGCAGGCCGAGAATCCGGGCGCCCATCTCTACCTGTTTATAGGCGCCGACCAGTTCGCCGCCTTCCGGCAATGGCACCGGTGGCAGGACATCATTGACCTTGCTATAATTTGTATAGCTGGCCGCGCACAATCCATGCCGGCCGAGCCTCAGTTTGAGGCCTATGAAAGCCGCGGCAGCCGTTTTACCCTGCTCGATCTCCCCCTGATGCCCGTGAGCGCCACCCAGATACGCCAGTTAACGGCTTCCGGCGCGGCCACGGCGGGGGAAATTACCCGGTTGGTCCCTGAAGCCGTTGCGCGTTATATTTCACTGCACCAGCTATACCGTTCCCATTAATTCCCTACCTTATCGAAGCACAACACTGCATGACCTCCACCACCGCCAAAACCTCCGCCGCCGCCGATAAAAAGGATGTGCAGAAATTGCAGCGCGCCATCATTGATGGCCTGGAGGACGTCAAGGCGCAGGACATCCAGGTCTTCGACACCGAACACATCACCTCGCTGTTCGAGCGCGTGATCATCGCTTCGGGCAGCTCCAACCGCCAGACCAAGGCGCTGGCCGCCAGCGTGCGCGATGCGGTGCGCGACGCCGGCTTCGCCAAGCCGCGCATCGAAGGCGAAGACAACGGGGAATGGATCATCGTCGATTGCGGCGCCGCGGTGGCGCACATCATGCAGCCGACCATTCGCCAGTACTACCACCTCGAAGAGCTCTGGGGCGACAAGCCCATCAAGCAGAAACTCGGTGCGCCCGCGCCGCTGGTGAAGGCCTCCAAACCCGACGCCGAACCCGCGGCCAAGCCCAAGGCAGCCCGCGCCGGCGCTAAAACCGCCGCCAAACCAGGCGCAAAGACGGCTGCCAAATCGGCGGCAAAAGCACCAGCCAAGGCGCCCGCCAAGGCCCCTGACTCCAGCTATGTGGGACGCGTCGGCAAGACCAACGACTGGACCGCCAAACGCAACGCGACCGCGACGGTGGCCGAGCCCGCCGCCAAGCCGGCGCGCGCTGGAGCCAAGACGGCCAAGCCCGCCGTGAAGACGCCCATCGTCAAGGTCCCGGCACCCAAAAAGGTCGTCGCCCGGAAAACGGCCGTGGCCGCCGCCAAGACCACGGCGAAGAAACCCGCCCCCAGGAAAACCGCTTCCCGGAGCAAATGAGGCTGACGATCGTAGCCGTCGGCCAGAAGGTGCCCGACTGGGCGCAGACGGCCTACGACGACTACGCCAAACGCTTTCCGCCCGAACTCAAGGTCGAGCTCAARGCCRTCAARACCGAGCCGCGCGCCTCCAAGACCCTGGAAAACCTGCTGTCCGCCGAGCGCGGGCGCATAGAAGCCAGCATCGCGCGCGGCACCCGTGTCGTGGCGCTCGATGAACGCGGCACAGCCGTGACCACCGTGGCCCTGGCCGAAAGGCTTAAAGCCTGGCAGCTGTCCGGCGACGACGTGGCCATCGTGATAGGCGGGCCCGACGGGTTGGACGCCGGTTTCAAGCAGGCCGCGCATGAACGCCTGCGCCTCTCGGACCTGACCTTGCCGCATGCCATGGTGCGTGTGCTGCTGATTGAACAGCTCTATCGCGCGTGGAGCATCACCATCAACCATCCCTATCATCGTGAGTAGTCCCGTCCATGGTTGACTTCATCTACCTGGCCTCGCAAAGCCCAAGGCGGCGGCAACTGCTGGAGCAACTCGGCGTACGCCATGAGTTGCTGCTGCCGGACGCTGAAGAAGATGCCGAATCGCTGGAAGCTGTGCTCAGGAACGAGGCCCCCGCCAGCTACGTCCAGCGTGTCACCGGCCTCAAGCTCGATGCGGCGGTTGCGCGCATGAAGCGGCGCAAGCTGCCGCCGGCGCCCATACTCTGTTCGGACACCACCGTGGCCATGGGACGCGTGATTTACGGCAAGCCGGATAACGCGAAAGACGCGGCCCGTATGCTGGGCGAACTCTCGGGCGGCGCGCATCGGGTATTGACCGCCGTGGCGGTGCAGGCAGGGCGCCGCCGTTTCGCGGCGCTGAGCAATTCGCGCGTGAGTTTTGACGAACTGACATCGGCCGAGATACGCAGCTACGTGGCCAGCGGCGAGCCCATGGGCAAGGCCGGCGCTTATGCGGTGCAGGGCAGGGTGGCCATGCACATCAGCCGGATAGACGGCAGCTACAGTGGCATCATGGGGCTCCCGCTGAGGGAAACGGCGCTTTTACTGAAAGCCGCCGGCATTCGCCTCTAGCCTCCGAACTCCACACTTTTTCAGGACCCCCATGCAACAAGACATCCTGATCAACTGGTCGCCCCAGGAAACCCGGGTGGCGGTGGTCGAGCACGGCGCGGTGCAGGAGCTTCACGTCGAACGTACGCTGGAACGCGGCCTGGTCGGCAATGTCTACCTGGGCAAGGTGGCCCGGGTGCTGCCCGGCATGCAGTCGGCTTTTATCGACATCGGGCTGGACCGCGCGGCCTTTCTGCACGTGGCCGATCTGATGAGCAGCATCAGCAGCCGCCATGCCGACAGCGATGCCCAGGCCGCAGCCGGCGGCCTCACGGCGCCGGCCATGGCCTCGCTGCAGCCGATTGAAAAACAGCTGTTCGAAGGCCAGGCGGTGATGGTGCAGGTCCTCAAGGACCCCATAGGCACCAAGGGCGCGCGCCTGACGGCGCAGATCAGCATCGCCGGCCGCCTGCTGGTCTTCCTGCCGCAGGACAACCATATCGGCGTCTCGCAGAAAATACCGCCCCGGCAGCGCGAGGAGCTGCGCCAGCGCGTGCAGGCCCTGGCCGGCGACATGGGCGGCGGTTTCATCCTGCGCACCAACGGCGAGGACGCGACGGATGCCGAACTGGCCGAGGACATCACCTACCTGCGCAAGACCTGGGCGCGCATCAAGGACGCCTCGCTGCGCCTGCCGCCGGCCTCGGTGCTGCACCAGGACCTGAACCTGCTGCAGCGCGTACTGCGCGACCTGGTGGTGGRGGACACGCAGACCATACGCATAGATTCGCGCGAGCAGTTCGAAAAGCTCAAGACTTTCGCCATGGAGTTCATGCCGGCCACCGTACAGAAGCTGCAGCACTATGGCGGCGAGCGGCCCATCTTCGACCTCTTCAACATCGACGAGGAGATCGCCAAGGCCCTGGGCCGTCGCGTGGACTTGAAGTCGGGCGGCTACCTGATCATCGACCAGACCGAGGCGTTGACCACGGTGGACGTCAACACTGGCGGTTTTGTCGGCGCGCGCAATTTCGACGACACCATCTTCAAGACCAACCTGGAGGCCTCGCAGGCCATCGCGCGCCAGCTGCGCCTGCGCAACCTGGGCGGCATCGTGATCGTCGACTTCATCGACATGATCCGGGAAAACCACCGCGACGCGGTGCTGGCCGAATTCCAGAAACAGCTGGCGCGCGACCGCATCAAGACCACGGTCAACGGTTTTTCTGCACYGGGCCTGCTGGAGATGACACGCAAGCGCACGCGCGAATCGCTGGCCCACCAGTTGTGTGAGCCCTGCAGCGCCTGCATGGGCAAGGGCGTGGTCAAGACCGCGCGCAGCGTGACCTACGACATCCTGCGCGAGATCCTGCGCGAGGCGCGCCAGTTCAACCCGCGCGAATTCCGCGTGGTGGCCTCGCCCAAGGTGATAGAACTCTTCCTCGACGAGGAAAGCCAGCACCTGGCCAGCCTCAGCGACTTCATCCGCAAGCCGATTTCCCTGCAGGCCGAAGCCGCGATGGCGCAGGAGCAATACGACATCGTGCTGCTGTGAACCCTTTCCGTCCATGCCGACCCTGAACCGCCAACCCATCCCCATCCTGGTCTACCACCAGATCGCCGAGGCTCCGCCCAAGGGCAGCAGCCCGTTCCGCGGGCTCTACGTGTCGCCGGCGGCTTTCGCGCGGCAAATGGCCTGGCTCAAGCGCCTGGGCTACACCGGCCTCTCGATGAGCGGCCTGCTGCCTTACCTGCGCGGCGAGTTGAGCGGCAAGGTCGTGGGCATCACCTTTGACGACGGCTACCGCAACAACCTGACCCACGCCTTGCCGGTGCTGGTGAAACAGGGCTTTTCGTCGACCTGTTATGCGGTCAGCGGGCTGCTCGGGAAGACCAACATCTGGGACGAGGGCATCGGCATCCCGCAGACGCCGCTGATGGACGAGGGCGAGATCCGCCAATGGGTGGCGGGCGGACAGGAGATAGGCTCGCACACCCACAGCCATGCCAACCTGWTGGAAACCGACGAGGCGGGCTGCGTCGAGGAAATGGTGCGGGGCAAAACCGGGCTGGAGTCCGTCACGGGCGGGCCGGTCGGGCATTTCTGCTATCCCTACGGCCATTTCGAGGCCAGGCATGTCGAGATGGCGAGGACGCTGGGTTTTGCCACCGCCACCACCACCCAGCGCAGCCGCTGCCATGAGGGCATGGACCTGCTGCGGCTGCCGCGAGTGCCGGTGCTGCGTTCGACCACCTTGCCGGTGTTCTGGCTCAAGGTCGCCACGGCCTACGAAGACCGCCGGAAAAAATGAGCCAGCCCATGCCGTCGGCCGCTGAGGCCCGCAAACTCCGCATCGCCGTTTTCAACCGGACTTTCTCCCCGACCGGCGGCGGTGCGGAACGTTATTCCATAGCGCTGGTCGAGCAGCTCGCGGCCCGGCACGAGGTGCATGTGTTCGCGCAGCAGATCGACCACCAATGGCCGGGCGTGATTTATCACAAGGTTTCGGCCCCGCTGCGCAAGCCACGCTGGATCAACCAGCTGTGGTTCGCCACGGCCACCTGGTGGGCGACACGCCGCGGCTTTGACGTGGTGCATTCGCATGAGAACACCTGGCACGGCGAGGTGCAGACGGTGCACGTGCTGCCGGTCAAGTACAGCCTGTTCCAGGGGCGCCAAGGCTTGCGCCGTGCCCTGCGCTGGATCAAGGTCGTGACCAGCCCGCGCCTGCTGGCCTACCTGGGCCTGGAGCGCGCACGCTATGCCGCCAGCCCGGGCCGGCAGGTGGTGGTGACCTCCGAAAGCCTGCGGCCCATCATGGAGGCCAGCTACCCGAACTGCCGCGCGGTAATTTCGGTGGTCACGCCGGGCATCAACATGCCCTGCCTGCCGGTGACCATGGACCGCAAGCGCGAGGCAAGAGCAGGGCTGGGTTTGCCGGCGGAAGGACGCTGCCTGCTGTTTGTCGGAAACGATTACCGCAAGAAGGGCTTGCAGGCCTTGCTGCAAGCCACGACCCAGTTGCCGGATGACGTGGTGCTGGCGGTGGTGGGCAACCCGGCCCACATTGCCGAGTTCCGCGCATTGGCCGAGGCGCTCAAGCTGGGTTCGCGGGTTTTCTTTCTGGGGGCCCTCAAGGACGTGAGCCCGGCCTACGAAGCCGCCGACATCCTGGTGCATCCCACCTTTGAGGACACCTTTGCGATGGTGGTGCTGGAGGCCATGGCCCACGGCCTGCCGGTGGTGGTCAGCGGGCCCAAGTACTGCGGCATTGCCGGGCTGCTGGCGCAGGGCGCCAATGCGCTGCTGCTGGATGATCCCCGGGATGCGGGCGAGCTGGCGCGGGTGCTGGGGGATTTGCTGGGCCAAGCAGCGCCGCGGGAAACGCTGTCACGGGGCGCAGCGGCCTTTGCAGCGAACTACCAGTGGCGTGAAATTGCACTGCAGCAGGAAGCGCTGTACTTTTCCGCCGTCGCGGCGAAGGACGCGCCGCTTTGAACCGTGCCCGGCTTCAGGCCACCAGCTTGAAGTGCTTGCGGCTGAAGTCTAGCCCGGTCAATGTCTCCACCTGCCGCATGAAGTGGTATTTGTTTTCCTTGGGCGTGGGCTTGTAGGCCGGGTCTATGTTCAGCACAGGTTCGGCCTCGGTGGCCAGCCATTGCCGCACCGCCTCGGGATGCGTGCCGGTGAAGGGGGCGAGGGCGCGGCGGTCGAACTGGCTGTAGGTGATCTGCGCGGCCCGGGCTTCGCCCCAGTACTTGCTGACCTGGTCCAGCTTCTTCTGCATTTCCTCGTTGCGGCGTATCCAGCCGTAGTGGTAGATGTGCGCGTTGGCCAGCGCGGCCTGGGGATTGCGGCCGCGCTTGTGTTGGGTGGTGACCAGCCAGTATTGGCCGTCGGGCGCGTAGCTGCGTATGGTGTTGCGGATCAGCCGGCATTCGCGGCGGTACCAGCCGGGGCTGATGGAGATCCAGTCGGGCGAGCCGTAGAAATGCAGGTAGTCAAAAACCAGCGCCTCGACGGCCGGGTTGTGGTGGTGGCGCTCGACGCTGGCGCGTATGGCGGCGAGCTCGCCCTCATGCACGACTTCATCGCCTTCGAGGTAGAAGGCCCAGTCGCCGGTGCACGAATACTGCGCGATCATCTTTTGCTGGGCATAGACAAAACCGCGGTCGGCCATGCGCTCGTTCCACAGGGTTTCGATGATGCGGATCTTCGGGTCGTTGATGGCTTTCACGCGCTCCAGCGTGTCGTCCTCGCCCTTGCCCACGGCCACGACAAATTCATCAACCAGGGGCAGCAGGGAGCGGATGGAGGCCTCAAACGGAAAGCCCAGGCCCACGCCGTTGCGAATAAAGGTAAAGCCGCTGATGGAAACTGGCATCGGGAAATGACTTTCTAGGCTGCGCCCTGGAAGCCCAGGCGGTAGAGATGGGCGTAAGCGCCGTTGTTCTGGAGCAGCGCCGCATGGCTTCCCTGCTCGACGATGCGGCCGGCGTTCATCATGATGATGCGGTCGGCGTGCTGGATGGTGGACAGCCGGTGGGCGATGATCAGCGAGGTGCGGCCCGCGGCCAGCCGCTGTATGGCTTCCTGCACGGCTTTTTCCGATTCCGTGTCCAGGGCCGAGGTGGCTTCGTCGAGGATGAGCACGGGCGCGTCCTTGTACAGCGCCCGGGCAATCGCCAGCCGCTGGCGCTGGCCGCCGGACAGCTGCATGGCGTTGTGGCCGAGCACGGTATCTATGCCTTGCGGCAGTTCCTCGAGCAGCTGGCCCAGGTTGGCGGCGGCGAGGCAGCGCACGACCTTGTCCCTGTCGAAGGACTGGCCCAGCGCGACGTTGAAGGCCATGCTGTTGTTGAACATCACGACGTGCTGGCTCACGAAGGCGAACTGCGAGCGCAGCGAAGCCAGGTCCCAGTCCCTCAGCTCGGTGCCGTCCAGCCGTATGGCGCCGGCGCTGTAATCGACAAAGCGCGGCAGCAGGCTGGCCAGCGTGGTCTTGCCGGAGCCGGAAGAGCCGACCAGGGCCACGGTTTCACCGGCGCGTATCGACAGGCTGATGCCGTCCAGCGCCGGCGGCGCATCCGGCTTGTAGACTACGCTGACGCCGGAAAACTCAATGTCGCCGGCCACCCTGGCCTTGTTGACGCTGCCGCTGCTTTCATCCTCGATGAGGTCGACCAGGTCCAGCCCGCGCTCAAGCGCCGCCAGCCCGCGTGTGATGGGCGTGGCGCCGTCGGACAGGCTTTTGATGGGTGCGATCAGCAGCAGCATGGCCGTCACGAAGGCCACGAAGCCGCCCACCGTGGTGGTGTTTTCCGAGCCCTGGAGCAGGGCAATGGAGATCACGGCGGACAGGGCCATGGCGGCCAGCACCTGGGTGATGGCGCTCATGCCGGCGTAGGCGACGGTGGACTTGATGGACAGCCGGCGCAGCGTGTTGCTGAGTAGCTCGAAGCGCGAGGCTTGGCCGGCCTGCGCGCCGTGCAAGCGCACGTCGCGGTGGGCCAGCACGTTTTCTTCGACGACGTAGGCCAGGTTGTCGGTGGCGACCTGGCTTTCGCGGGTCAGGCGGTACAGCCGCCGCGTCAGCAGCTGGATCACCAGGGCCACTGCCGGGAACAGCAGCGAGACGATCAGCATCAGCTTCCAGTTGAGGAACAGCAGGTAGGCCACCAGCGCCGCCAGCGTGAGGACGTCGCGCGCCAGCTTCATGACGGCATTGATCATCATCGACGAGCCGTTGAACACCTCGTAGACCACGGTGTTGGCGATGGCGCTGGAGGACTGGTCCGCGAACAGCGACAGGCGCGAGCTCAGCAGCTTGCCGAACATCGCCCGGCGCAGGGACTGCAGGCCCTCGTTGGTGACCTTGGCCAGGGCGTACTGCGCCACGAAGCCGGAGATGCCGCGCACGGCGAACAGCAGGATCAGCGTGACCGGCACCAGCCAGAGGTCGAGCGCGCCTTTCTGGAAGCCGCGGTCCAGCAGGGGCTTGAGCAGGGCCGGCACAAAGGGCTCGGTGGCCGAAGCGACGATGGTCGCGCCCACGGCCAGCGCCCAGCCGGTGCGCGAGCCGCTGAAGTAGGGCCAGACCCGCGCGAGGCGACGCCACAGGCTCTGCCTTGGGGCCGTGGCGGCGGTAGCGGTGTCGGCGGAGGCGCTCACGTTGCGCGTTCGGGTGAGGGCGGGCCGGCGGGTTTGCTCAAGCCCAATGCCAGCAGCAGGCCGATCAGGACGCAGAAGAAATCCCCGATTAGGCCGTCATAAAGGCTGGAAT
This sequence comes from Polaromonas sp. P1_G1, assembly GCF_056405595.1. Classification (NCBI taxonomy): domain Bacteria; kingdom Pseudomonadati; phylum Pseudomonadota; class Betaproteobacteria; order Burkholderiales; family Comamonadaceae; genus Polaromonas; species Polaromonas sp. P1_G1. The sequence goes on along the minus strand of NZ_JBFUBU010000006.1, from coordinate 98,585 downwards.
TGAACAGGCAGGCGACAGCCAGCGCCAGCAAGGCGGACTGCGCGGCCCGGGCGTAGGGCGTTTCCATTTTCAAGGTGTCGCGCAGCACGGAGAGCATGAAGGCGGCGATCAGCAACAGGCCGGGAATGCCGAGCTGCACGCCCCACAGCAGGTATTCCTGGTGCGGGTTGCCGTTGGGCTCTATGTCTTTATGCGCCGGGTTTTTCTGGTGTTCGATCCGGTTGTATTCAGTGCTCCAGCTGCCGATGCCCGCGCCGGCAAGCGGCTTTTGGGCGGTGAGCTGGGCAGCCGTTCGCCAGAAAGTCAGCCGGACACCCGATGAGGTGTTGGTGTCCCGCTGCGGCGAATAGGCTTGCACTTCGGTCTTGAGCAAGGTCAGCCTTTCCCGCATCGTCGGTGAACTCACAAACAGCGCCAGCACCAGCAGGAAGGGCAGCGCGACCGCGGCGATGCGGTACCTTTTGGGAAGCTGCCACATGATGGCCAGCGACAACAGGGCGACGCCGACCACCTGGCCGCTGCGGCCGGCCAGTACGAAGAACACGTTGGCCAGGGCGGCCACAGCCACCACGGCGGCCGCTTGCGGGCCGTAGCGGCCGGGCACCAGGCTCCGCAAATGCCAGCACACCGCGGCGAAGACGGCGCTCATGATGCCCTGGTCGAGATAGCCGGAAAAGACCGTGTAGTGGCTCAGTGTGGTGCGGGAGCTTGCCCAGGCGACGGGCAGGTGGACAAAAAGCAGCCATGAACTGGCGACCACCAGCACTTGCGAAAACGCAAATGCACCCAGGGCATACATTGCCTCGCGGCGCTCCCGGATCAGTCCCATCATCACGATGATGATGAGGAGCTTGCCGTATTTGGCGAGCGAGCCCAATGCCTCTCCCTGCGGCGCGACAGTCCAGGCCAGGCTCAGCACAAATGCCAGCAGCGCCGTGAGCACCGCCCACGGCGTCCAGGTTTTTGTCAGGGAGGCGCCATTTTTGGGCAGGTTCCTGGCGAGCAAGGGGACAGCCAGGACGCAGCCGAGCAGAAACAGCTTGGCGATGCTGATGATGGCGATTGACAACCCCACGGAGGCCGCCGCCAGGCAGATGACGGCAAGCCGGAAATTGATTGTCTTGATTCGCAAAATGGTCGTGGGGTTGCCTGATGGATGCCGCATTATCGGCGATTCCACTTGCCGTCCGGAGGCCGGGCGGCGGGGAGGGCTCTGCTATGCTGTCGGCGCATGGAGAGGGCCTGTTTCACTGGCAAAATCCTGTGCAGGCGCCCTGCGCCGGCGCTTCTCTCACCTCATCAAAAAGGCACCGTTGGCAAGCTTGTCCGTCACCGTCATCACCCACAACGAGGCCCACAACATAGCGGCCTGCCTTCGTTCCGTGAGCTTCGCGGACCAGGTGGTGGTGCTTGATTCCGGCAGCACCGACGACACCGTGGAGATTGCCCGTTCCCTGGGCGCCGAGGTCAGCGCCAGCCCCGACTGGCAGGGCTTCGGCATCCAGAAGAACCGCGCCCTGGCGCTGGCCACTTCGGACTGGGTGCTGTCGCTCGATGCCGACGAGCGGGTGACGCCCGAGTTGCAAGTGGAAATCCTGGCTTGCCTCAAGGCGCCGGCCTTCGACGTGTATTGCTTTCCCCGGCTCTCGAGCTATTGCGGGCAATACATGCGCCATTCGGGCTGGTACCCCGACCGGGTCACCCGCCTGTTCCGCCGCGCCGCAGCTCGCTTCAGCGAGGACCTGGTGCACGAAAAAGTCCTGGCCCAGGGGCCGACAGGCCAGTTGCGTTCGCAGCTGCTGCATGAAAGTTTCCGCAACTTCGAGGCGGTGCTGGACAAGGCCAACCGTTATTCCACGGCGGGCGCGCAAAGCCTGCTGGGCAAAGGCCGGTCGGCCTCGGTCGGCAAGGCCATAGGGCACGGCCTGTGGGCCTTCATACGCACCTATGTCCTGCGCCTGGGTTTCCTGGACGGCAGGATGGGCCTGGTGCTGGCGATCTCGAACGCCGAAGGCACCTATTACCGTTATCTCAAGCTTTGGCTGCTGCGGCGCGAGGCCAAGGGAGTGCCGGACGCCCCATGAAGATCAGCTTCATCGTCCTGACCTACAACCGCACGGATGCCTTGCTGGCCGTGCTGCGCTCGCTGGCCGCGCAGTGCGATGAAGGCCATGAGGTGCTGGTGGCCGACGACGGTTCGCGGCCCGAGCAGGTGCGGATGCTGTTCGACCAGTGCCCGGCGTTCAGGTGCCCGGCGCGCCACATCTGGCATCCCGATGTGGGCTTTACGGCGGCGCGGGCGCGCAACCTGGGCGCCAGCCAGGCGACGGGCGACTACCTGGTGTTCCTCGACGGGGACTGCGTGCCCAACAAGGCCTTTGTGGCGCAGCACACGCGGCTGGCCGAAAAAGGCTGTTTCCTGAACGGGAGCCGGGTGCTTATCAGCGAACGTCTGACAGAACGTGTAGTCAATGGCGCTATCGACCTGCCCAGCCGTCCTGTATGGTTCTGGCTGGGTGCGCGGCTCAGGGGGGACAGCAACAAATTATTGCACCTGCTCCCCTGGCCGCGGCGTTTATTCAGGGTAAAACAAGGCTTTCACTGGCATGGCATACGCAGCTGCAACTTTGGCGTCTGGCGTTCGGACTTTGCCGATGTCAATGGATTCGACGAAACCTTCCAGGGATGGGGGCATGAAGATGCCGACCTCGTACTCAGGCTCCACAACCTGGGCGTCCACCGGAAAAACGGTTTCATGGGCACCGAAGTCTTCCACCTCTGGCACCGCGAGAACCCGCGCGACCAGGAATCCATCAACAAAAAAAGGGTGCTTGAACGCATGAAAACCGATGTGGTCCTGGCCGAAAAAGGGCTTCGTGAACTTGAGCCTTCCTCTGCCCTTGCTTCCACCGTCAAAATAACCTCCCTGCACGGATCCCAATCTCCCCTATGAGCATTGCACCTTTTCTACGCCGCCGTACCCTCGTCAGCCTGCTGGCGGCCAGCGCTTTCCCTGTCTTGCCGGCTTTCGCGCAGTTTCGCGTCGAGGTGTCCGGCGTCGGCCTGACCCAGCTGCCCATCGCCGTTGCCGCGTTTCGCGGCGATGCGCAGGCGCCGCAGAAAATCGGCGCCATCGTGCGGGCCGACCTCGAACGCAGCGGCATGTTCCGCCCGGTCGACACCACCGGCGTCACTGCCGATGAAAACACCCGCCCTGATCTGGGCGCCTGGCGGCAAAAGGGCGCGGATTCCATGGTCACGGGCAGCGTGACGCTGCTGGCCGACGGCCGCTACGACGTCCGCCTTCGCCTCTGGGACATCGTGCGCGGGCAAGACCTGGGCGGGCAGAGCTACACCGTGGGCCCGGCCGACCTGCGGCTGTCGGCCCACCGCATTTCCGATTTCGTCTATGAAAAGCTGACCGGCGAGAAGGGCATCTTCTCGACGCGCATCGCTTATGTGACCAAGGCGGCCCAGAAGTACAACCTCTGGGTGGCCGACTCCGACGGTGAGGGTGCGCAGTCGGCCCTGACCAGCCCGGAGCCCATCATTTCACCGGCCTGGTCGCCCAACGGCTCGCAACTGGCTTATGTGTCCTTTGAATCCCGCAAGCCGGTGATCTACGCGCATGACGTGGCCAGCGGCAAGCGGCGCCTGCTGGCGAACTTCCGCGGCTCCAACAGCGCACCGGCCTGGTCGCCGGACGGCAAGCAGCTCGTGGCGACGCTGAGCCGCGACGGCGGGTCCCAGCTTTATGCGATCGGCCTCAATGGCGGCGAGCCGAAACGGCTGACCCAGTCTTCCAGCATCGACACCGAACCGGCGTTCTCGCCCGACGGCCGCTACATCTACTTCGTGAGCGACCGCGGCGGCGCGCCGCAGATCTACCGTATGAGCCCGGGCGGCGGCAATGCCGAGCGCGTCACCTTCACCGGGGGCTACAACATTTCCCCCGCGATCAGCCCCGACGGGCGCTGGCTGGCCTATGTCTCCCGGGTGGGCGGCGCCTTCAAGCTGCACGTCATGGAACTTGCCACCGGGACGGTCACTCCAATCACCGAAACCTCGGCCGACGAGAGCCCAAGCTTCGCGCCCAACAGCCGCCTGATCGTTTACGCCACCCAGCAGCAGGGCAGGGAAGCGCTGATGACCACCACGCTGGACGGCAAGATCAAGGCAAAGCTGTCCGGCGCCAGCGGCGATATTCGCGAGCCCGACTGGGGCCCTTTCCAGCGCTGATCGGCAGCGGTCTTTTTTTCAATCGTCAACCCGGCCCATTTTTTATTTTTTGCAGAGGTACTCCATGAAACGCACCGTTTTTTCCATCATCTCCTCTCTCGTCCTGGCGGCCACGCTGACGGCCTGCGGCTCCAACGTCAAGCTCAATGACGTTCCCGTCGAAGACCGCACGGGCCAGACCACGCAGGGCGATCCGTCGGGCGCCACAGGCCGGGGCGTCGCACCCGTGGAGATCCAGGGCGCCGATGCGTCGCTCCAGGGCCCAGCCAATGTGGCCAAGATCATCTACTTTGACTTCGACAGCTATGTGGTCAAGCCCGAGTTCCAGGGCACGATCGAAGCCCATGCCAAGTTCCTGACCGCCAACAAAGCCCGCAAGATGAACATCGAAGGCCATACCGACGAGCGCGGCGGCCGCGAGTACAACCTGGCCCTGGGCCAGCGCCGCGCCGAAGCCGTTCGCCGTGCGCTGGGCCTGCTGGGCGTGTCGGATGCGCAGGTCGAGGCCGTGAGCTTCGGCAAGGAAAAACCCGCGGTTCCCGGCTCCGACGAGGAAGCCATGGCGAAGAACCGCCGCGCTGAACTGAACTACCGTTAAGCCGGGTACCGACCGTGAAGACGTTCCGGATCGCCGCGGCCCTCGCGGCCGGCCTGTTCGCGTTCAATGCGCATGCGGGCCTGTTTGAAGATGACGAGGCTCGCCGGGCGATCCTCGATTTGCGCCAGAAAGTCGACGCGGCGCAAACCCGCACGGCCGAAGAGCTGCGCAGGACCACCGAGGACAATGCCCAGTTGCGCCGCAGCCTGCTGGACCTGTCCAACCAGATCGACGCCCTGCGCAACGAGCTGGCCACCATGCGCGGGCAGAACGAAAATCTCACGCGTAATGTGGCCGAGATGCAGCGCACCCAGAAGGACCTGACCACGGGCGTCGACGAGCGCCTGCGCAAGTTCGAGCCCGGCAAGGTCAACGTGGACGGCAAGGAGTTTGTCGCCGACCCCGCTGAAAGGCAGGAGTTCGAAACCGCGCTGGCCACGCTTCGCAAGGGCGACTTCGCGGGCGCGCAGACCGGATTCCTGGCCTTCCTGAAGCGCTACCCGCAGACCGGCTACCGGGCTTCGTCCTTGTTCTGGCTGGGCAATGCGCAGTACGCATTGCGCAATTACCGTGATGCGGTGACCAATTTCCGCTCGCTCGTGACGGCCGAGCCCGACCATATGCGCGCGCCGGAAGCGCTGCTCTCGCTGGCCAACTGCCAGGTGGAACTCAAGGACACCAAGTCGGCCCGCAAGACGCTGGAAGACCTGGTCAAGGCCTATCCCCAGGCTGAAGCGGCTTCGGTCGCCAAGGAACGGCTGGCCAAGCTGAAGTAGGCCGCGCCCCGGGCAGGCTATCCGGCCTGCGGGGGTATCGAGCCATTCTCCCGGCGCATTCGCCCCTAAAATCGGGCGATGGACATCTCCGCACTCAACAGTCTCACGGCCCAGGTTCTCTGGGCCGGTTTTATTCTGGCCATGGTTTTTGGCGCGATTGCCCAGCGCACGCACTTTTGCACCATGGGCGCCGTCAGCGATATCGTGAACATGGGCGACTGGACCCGCATGCGCATGTGGGGCATGGCCATAGGCGTGGCCATGCTGGGCTTCTTCACCATGGCCGCGGCCGGCGTGATCGATCCCGCCAAGACGCTGTATGCCTCCAACCGTTTTATCTGGCTCTCGGCCCTGGTGGGCGGCGCGCTGTTCGGCTTCGGCATGGTGCTGGCCTCGGGCTGCGGCAGCAAGACGCTGGTGCGCATAGGCGGCGGCAGTCTCAAGTCGGTCGTGGTGTTTGCCGTGATGGGCATCGCCGCCTTCGCCACGCTCAAGGGCATCACGGCCGTGGTCCGCGTGGCAACCGTCGACAAGGTGGCCCTTGATTTCACCGCCAACGCGAGCCTGCCCAACTGGGTGGCCGGCGCCATCGGCATCACGCCGGCCGCCGCCGGCATAGGTCTGGCCATCCTCATCGGCCTGGGCCTGATCGTCTGGGCGCTGTTCGGCGAAGAGTTCCGCCGCTTCGACAACCTGCTGGCCGGCCTGGGCATAGGCGGCGTCATCGTGGCCATGTGGTGGGTCAGCGGGCATCTCGGTTATGTGGCCGAACATCCGGAGACCTTGCAGGAAGCCTTCCTCGCCACCAACTCGGGCCGGGCGGAAGCACTGAGCTTTGTCTCGCCCGTGGCCTATACCGTGGACTGGTTGATGTTCTTCAGCGACAAGAGCAAGGTGCTCACGCTGGGCATCGTGTCGGTGTTCGGCGTGGTGGCCGGCTCGGCCGTCTACGCCTTGCTGTCGCGCAATTTCCGCTGGGAAGGTTTTCGCGACGCGGAAGACACCGCCAACCACCTGGTGGGCGCCGCGCTCATGGGCGTTGGCGGCGTCTGCGCCATGGGCTGCACCGTGGGGCAGGGCCTGTCCGGCATCTCGACCCTGAGCCTCACGAGCTTTGTGGCGCTCGCCGCCATCCTCGCGGGCTGCGTGGCGGGATTGAAATACCAGATCTGGCGGCTTGAGCGCTCGGCTTGAGGCATCCTCCTTCACAGCCCATGACGTCCATCCTTGAAGACCTCCCCGCCGACCTGGAACGCCGCTTCGGCGGCTTGGCGCGCCTCTACGGCGCGGCGGGCGCCCAGCGCATACGCGAGGCGCACATCGTGGTCGTGGGCCTGGGCGGCGTAGGCTCCTGGGCGGCCGAAGCCGCGGCGCGCAGTGGCGTGGCCCGGCTGACCTTGATAGACCTCGACCACATCGCCGAATCCAACATCAACCGCCAGGTCCACGCGCTGGACAGCACCCTGGGCCAGGCCAAGGTGCAGGCCATGCGTGAGCGCATCGCGCAAATCCATCCGGGCTGCCGCGTGGACGGCATTGAAGAGTTTGTCGATGCCGCCAACTGGCCTGGCATCCTGGGCCTGGAAGGCGCCTTTGACCGCAAGCAGCTGGCCGTGATCGACGCTTGTGACCAGGTCAAAGCCAAGACCGCCATGGCCGCCTGGGCGATCGCCAACAAGGTGAACCTGGTCAGCGTGGGCGCCGCCGGCGGCAAGCGGCTGGCGCACCGCGTGGACATCGACGACCTGTCCCTGGTCACGCACGACCCCTTGCTGGCGCAATTGCGCTACCGGCTGCGCAAGGAACACGGCGCCGCGCGCAAGGGCAAGATCGGCGTGGCCTGCGTGTTCAGCCGCGAGGCCGTATTGCAGCCCGCCGCCGCGGCCCAAAGCGACGGCAGCCTGAACTGCCACGGTTATGGGTCGGTGGTCAGCGTGACGTCCACCTTCGGCCTGTGCGCGGCTGGCTGGGCACTCGACAAAATTGCCGCCTGAGTTTTTGCGGAGCGCTGAAAAACCACGCTATAATTCAAGGCTTTGCTGCCCTCGAAGCAGCAAAAACCGGGATGTATCGCGAGATACCTTCTTGGGACCATAGCTCAGTTGGTAGAGCAGCGGACTTTTAATCCGTTTGTCGTGGGTTCGACCCCCGCTGGTCCCACCAGAATTCCGGGTTCTTAGCTCAGTTGGTAGAGCAGCGGACTCTTAATCCGTAGGTCGACAGTTCGAATCTGTCAGAACCCACCATTTACATCAAGGACTTAGCCGCAAGGCTAGGTCCTTTTGTCTTTGAGGGCCCGATAAAAGTGTCACCGGACTACCTCCTTGTGGCTGTTGCTCGGCGCTAAACTCCTGTCCAGCGGGAGTCAAGGCATAGCCCCCCGAAGCGCCCGCTTGGATGACGTACATTCATGGTGCAGGCATACACAGATGTGCCGTCCCGAAGCATCACCGATGGTGACCTGACTCCTGGGTTGATACAAGCAGAAAACTTTAATAAGCCGCAACAAGAGAAGAGTTCTACAAGCATGAGGGGGCAGAAAATTAATTCGGAAAAATACAGAACAATTAATCAAATTGGACGATTTAATTTAATTCAGATTTTTCTTGCCGTACTGCTGTCCTTGGTCGTCATTCATGACTTCCTTTTGCACTACAGCTTGATGGATGGTTCAACCAGAAGCAGCTTGCAAATGTTTTTGGAACGTAGCGCACATCGACCATTCGCATTCAGGATTCTCGCGCCAACGGCAATCAAGGTTTTAGATGAAGCCCTGCCGTCAGCGCTTCGTATTGAGCTTGCTGATACCGTCGCCCCCATCCTTTTTGAGAAATATGTCTCACACTTTGTCAAGGAGCGCGAAAGATTTGCCCCCGTAATGTCCAAACGTTCCATGGAGGACTGGTCACATAGCGAATATCGTAGCCGCTACGTCCTGATGGTCGCACTAATGTTCTGTTCATTGGGCGCCTCAATCCTCCTCATGTATAGAGCTGCCATTAAATTAGGGGCGACAAGTGCTGGCGCAAAGGCAGCGATGATCCTTTACGCCATGGTCATGCCGACCATGTTTCTGAATGGCGGGTATTTTTATGATTTCATTGAGCAGCTCGGAGCATTAGCCTTAATCTGTCTTGTCCTTGAGTCGCGTTGGCTACTCGCGTTGTTTACATTGCTGCTAATGCAATTAAACAAGGAAACGGCTTTGCTGATGGTGCTTTATCTGATCCCTTACTCGCTACATCTAAATCAAAAAAGAGTTGCAATGTATGCCTCGCTAGCAATAGCTCTGTGCTTGGTGTTGTTGGCATCCGTTCGGTTTACGTACTCGGGATTGCCTGGCAATGTGTCTGAGTGGCATCTGCCGGAAAACCTAGAATTTTGGTCAGTGCCCGAGCATTGGCTGAGGCTTTGGGATTTCTATTCCATAGGAACTGATTTTCCTAGAATGACTTTTTTGATTTTTTCTGCATTCGTATTGACTGTCGGGTGGCGCTCGAGCATAACGCCGACGTTAATTGCAGCCACTGTCTCCGTTCTAACTTTAGGAGGCCTTCTTGTAACCATGGGTTATCAGGATGAATTTCGGAACATGTCTCTTGCTTTGCCGTTCCTGATTCTGCTTTTGTTTGAAAAATCAACCAATGCATTAAAGGCGCAGCCCACTGTCACAGGCGTGCCACGTGGCAGCCTAGTAAGTTCTACCCAAGCCTGACGTACCCAAGCGAGACAATTAGAGACCGCCAGGAAGTGGATTCAGCCACTCAAAATATCCAGGTTGTAACTTCGAATTCCTCGGATATCTCAACCGTCTCAAGCTCAAGTCCTGGATTTGCCAGAGGTCTCGGCTTATGCCGAATACCCCAGCGCCGACACATCCAGCTGCGCCTGCCTAGCCACCCGTATGCAGTCCTTCATGTGCTCTTCGCCGAAGTAGCGGATGGCCGCGTAGCCGACGGCGGCCGCGACGGCCTGGCCTGCCAGTGGCACGTACTTGGCGGCCTGCTTGGCCGTCAGGCGCACGCCTATCTTGGTGGCGGCTTTGATGACCAGGTCGCGGCTGATGAATTTGCCGATCAGCACTGAACCCACCAGGGTCACGGCTTTTTGCACCTGGTCGCGTTTGTTGGGCTCCAGCTGGTCGAGCTGCTGCGGCGTGAGGCCGAATTCCTGGTTGATCTCGGGAATGAGCCTGGACAGCATGGCCGCGTCCACCATCCAGTCTAGGCCGGGGACGGGCACTGCGCTGGCCGCGGCCGCGACCATGGCGCGCCGGTTGAGCAGCTTGCGGCTGCGTTTGACGGCGGCAGCGAGGGCTGCGTCGCCGGACGCCATTTGCAGGGCAGTGGGCATGACGCTACCTTTTCGCGGCTAGCCGCGCTTTTTGGTGAGCAGGCCGTAAATCAGCAGCAGGACGATGGCGCCGACGATGGAGGCAATCCAGCCCACGGCATCGCCCTCTTTGTAAAAACCGGTGGCGATGCCCGCGTATTTAGCCGCGAAGGCGCCGGCGACGCCCAGCAAAACAGTCATGATGAAGCCCATGCTGTCGTTGCCCGGCTTCAGGGCACGCGCAATCAGGCCGACGATCAAACCGACAACAATGGTTCCGAGTATGGATAGCATGCTGCGAACTCCCTGTCAGTGAGGTGGTGAGGGACCGGATTGGCCCGCCCAGCTCACTTTATACCGCAGCGGTCTCGATCTGCTCGGTCAGCTCCAGCCACCGTTCTTCCAGCATGCCTATTTCTCCCTCGATGGCCTTGAGGCGCTTGCCGGCCTGGGCCAGTTCCGCTGGTGCGGTGGTGGTGCCCAACAGGGCCTGCAGGCTGGCCTGCTCGGTGCTGAGGGCCTTCATGCGCAGGTCGATTTTCTCGATTTCCTTGCGCAGCGGCTTGGTGGCCTCGGCCTGCTGCTGGCGGCGCTGCGCGTCGAGCTTGCGCTGCTCGGGCGTCTCGCGCGGCACGGGCTTCTTTTCTTCCACAGCCGCGGCCGGTGCGGCTGCCTTGGCGGCCGGGGCCGCGCCGCCGGCCTTCTTGGCTTCTTCGCGCTGGCGTTTGGCGTGGTCAAGGAGGTATTTCTGGTAGTCGTCAAGGTCGCCATCAAAGGGAGCGACACCGCCTTGCGACACCATCCAGAATTCGTCGCAGACGGCGCGCAGCAAGGCGCGGTCATGGCTGACCAACATCACCGTGCCTTCAAACTCGTTGAGCGCCATGGACAGCGCCTCGCGCGTGGCCAGGTCCAGGTGGTTGGTCGGCTCGTCGAGCAGCAGCAGGTTGGGGCGCTGCCAGACGATCATGCACAGCACCAGGCGGGCTTTTTCGCCGCCGCTCATGCTGCCCACGGCCTGCTTGACCATGTCGCCGCCGAAATTGAAATTACCCAGGAAGCTGCGTAAGTCTTGCTCGCGCGTGGGCTGGTTGCCCATCTTGCCGGCAGCAGTGACTTCCTTGACCAGTCGGATCATGTGCTCCAGCGGGTTGTCGGCAGGGCGCAGCACATCCAGTTCCTGCTGGGCGAAGTAGCCGATGTTCAGGCCTTTGCCCTCAATCATCTCGCCTTCGATGGGAGCGAGCGCACGGGCGACGGTTTTTACCAGCGTGGATTTGCCCTGGCCATTGGCGCCCAGGATGCCGATGCGCTGGCCGGCCAGCACCGATTTGCTGACGTTTTGCACAATGACGGTAGGCGGCGTGCCCTCAGGTGCGCCCTCGGGCGGCGGGTAGCCGAAGTAGGCGTTCTGCATCGACAGCATGGGGTTGGGCAAGTTGGCCGGTTCCTTGAACTCGAAGGTGAAGTCGGCTTCGGCCAGCAGCGGCGCGATTTTCTCCATGCGGTCCAGCGCCTTGACGCGGCTTTGCGCCTGCTTGGCCTTGCTGGCCTTGGCCTTGAAGCGCGCGATGAACTTCTGCAGGTGGGCGATTTTGTCCTGCTGCTTGGAAAACGCAGTCTGCTGCAGCGCCATCTGCTCGGAGCGCAGGTCTTCAAATTTACTGTAGTTGCCGCCGTAGCGGGTCAGCTTGGCGCTTTCGATGTGCACCGTCACGTCGGTCACGGCATCGAGGAATTCACGATCATGGCTGATGACCAGCATGGTGCCCTGGTAACGTTTGAGCCAGGCTTCCAGCCAGACCARWGCGTCCAARTCCAARTGGTTGGTGGGTTCGTCGAGCAGCAGTAAATCGGAAGGGCACATCAGCGCGCGCGCCAGCTGCAGGCGCATGCGCCAGCCGCCGGAGAAGCTGTTGACCGGGTTGTCCAGTTCGCTGACCTTGAAGCCCAGACCCAGGATAAGCGCCTGTGCGCGCGCCTGCGAGTCATGCGCGCCAGAGTCATACAACTCCATATAGGCGTGCGCCATGCGGTCGCCGTCGCCGCTTTCTTCAGCGGCTGTCACCTCGGCTTGCGCGGCCATCAGCACTACGTCGCCTTCGATCACATAGTCGGTGGCACTTTGCTCGGTTTCGGGCATGTCCTGTGCCACCTGCGCCATGCGCCACTGTGTGGGAATGGAAAATTCGCCGCCGTCCTCATGCAGTGTTCCGTTGAGCATGGCAAACAGCGAGGACTTGCCCGCGCCGTTGCGGCCCACCAGGCCGATTTTTTCGCCGGGGTTGAGGGTGACGGACGCGCTGTCCAGAATCACTTTGGCGCCGCGGCGCAGCACGACGTTTTTGAGGGTAATCATTGAATTGGAAACTTCAGGAAAATTAATCGGGCGGCGAGGGTGTTGCGCGGCTTGCCATGCAAGCGCCGCGCCAGTCACCAGGCACAAAGCCTGGGCATCAAGCCAGTTGTTCGCGCGTCAGCAGCAAGACCTGGTCGGCACCCGAGCTGGTTTCGAACCACAGCGGTTCAAGCGTCGGGAAGGCGCGCTCGAAATTCTCGCGCTCATTGCCGATTTCCAGCACCAGGATCGCATTTTCGCTCATATGGCGGGCCGCGTTTTGAAGAAGGCCTCGAATAAAGTCCATGCCGTCGGCTCCGCCGGCCAGCGCCAGGCCCGGTTCCGCGCGGAATTCAGGGGGCAGGGCGGCCATGCTGGCCGCGTTGACATAGGGCGGATTGCACAGGATCAGGTCGTACTCGCCCGCGCAGGCGGCCAGGCCGTCGGACTCGAGCAGCGTGATGCGGCTGTCCAGGTGGTGGCGGTCCACGTTGATGCGGGCCACAGCCAAAGCGTCCAGGCTGATGTCGGCGGCCTCCACCGCCACGTCGGGATAGGTGATGGCGGCCAGCACGGCCAGACTGCCGTTGCCGGTGCACAGGTCGAGCACGCGGTGGGTGTGTTCCCCCAGCCAGGGGTCTATGCTGGCGTCGGCCAGGAGTTCGGCAATCAGGGAACGCGGAATGATCACGCGCTCGTCGACGTAAAAGGGCAGGCCCATCAGCCAGGCTTCGTTCGTGAGGTAGGCAGCGGGTTTTCGGGTGCTGATGCGCGCGTCCAGCAGCGCGGCGACCTGCGCTTCTTCTTCAGGGCTCACCGGCCGGGCCTCAACCGAATCGAGGTCGTCCAGCGGCAGGCCCAGCTTCCAGAGCACCAGCCAGGCAGCCTCGTCAAACGCATTGGTCGTACCCTGGCCAAAGCCGTCCGCAAAGCTCAGGCCCGCGGCGTCCAGCCTGGCCGCCATCTGTTCGACCAGTGCCAGCACCGTCAGGGGTGTCGCGGCTTGGGTCATGCCGCAGCCAGCCGTTCCAGCACGCCCTTGTAGATGTTCTTGAGCGGGTCTAGCGAGCTCACGGGCACATGCTCGTTGATCTTGTGGATGGTGGCGTTGAGGGGGCCGAATTCGATGACCTGCGGGCAGATCTTGGCGATAAAACGGCCGTCGCTGGTACCGCCGGTGGTGGAGAGTTCGGTCTGCAGCCCGGTTTCTGCCTGGATGGCGCCACGTACCGCGTCGACCAGCGTGCCGGGTGTGGTCAGAAAGGGCAGGCCCCCCAGCGTCCACTTGAGGTCGTAATCGAGCTGGTGGCGGCTCAGCAAGGCCTGCACGCGCTGTTGCAGGCTTTCGGGGGTGGATTCGGTGCAGAAGCGGAAGTTGAAATCCACCACGAGGTCGCCCGGAATCACGTTGGACGCGCCGGTGCCGCCATGGATGTTGGACACCTGCCAGCTGGTGGCGGGAAAGAAGGCATTGCCTGCGTCCCACTGGGTGGCCACAAGTTCGGCCAGCGCCGGCGCGAACAGGTGGATAGGGTTTCTGGCCAGGTGCGGATAGGCGATATGGCCCTGCACACCCTTGACGGTGAGCTTGCCGCTGAGGGTGCCGCGGCGCCCGTTCTTGATCATGTCGCCCACCTGGGCGACCGAGGTGGGCTCACCCACGATGCAATAGTCCAGTACCTCGCCGCGCGCCTTGAGCTGCTCGCAGACCATGACCGTGCCGTCGACTGCCGGGCCTTCCTCGTCGCTGGTGACCAGGAAGGCGATGGACAGGGCCGGGTCGGGATGGGCGGCCAGGAACTCCTCGACCGCCACCACCATGGCCGCGATGGAGGTTTTCATGTCGGCGGCACCGCGGCCGTAGAGCATGCCGTCGCGGTGGCTGGGTGTGAAGGGATGGCTCAGCCACTGGTCCAGCGGGCCGGTGGGCACCACGTCGGTGTGGCCGGCGAACACCAGGGTTTTGGCCGGCGCCGCAGCGCCGGAGGCCTTGCCCGCGCGCTTGGCCCAGAGGTTGGTCACGCGAAAGCTCTCGGGGCCGCTGGCGATGGTTTCGCACTCGAAGCCCAGCGGCGCCAGGCGTTCAATCAGCAAGGCCTGGCAGCCGGCGTCGTCGGGCGTGACGGAAGGGCGGGCAATCAGTTGCTCGGCGAGGTGCAGGGTTCGGGACATGGTCGTTCAGTCGCGTTCGAGTCGGCCCGAAGAGACGAGCGCCGTCGTGTTTTTCTAGTGCTTCACGTCCAGCGTGATTTCGGTGAAGGACGGTTCGTCATCCGGGTCTTCCTCGGGCTCCAGCATCTTGGCCTTGACGGCGAAGTCGTTCTCGAGGCGCCACATCAGGTTGGTCGGCGAATCGGCGTAGAGAATGCCTTCCTTGCGGGTGACGGTGCCGTCCACGATCAGTTTGGCGATGTCCTGCTCGAAGGTCTGGGAGCCCTCGGCCATGGATTTTTCCATGGCTTCCTTGACGCCGGAGAAGTCGCCTTTTTCAATCAGCTCGGCGATCAGCTTGGTGTTGAGCATGACCTCCACCGCCGGCGTGCGGCCGCCGTCCTGCGTGCGCAGCAGGCGCTGCGACACGATGGCCTTGAGGGCCGCGGCCAGGTCGCCCAGCATGGTGCTGCGCACCTCGACCGGGTAAAAGCTCAGGATACGGTTGAGCGCCTGGTAGCTGTTGTTGGCGTGCATGGTGGCCAGGCACAGGTGGCCCGACTGCGCATAGGCAATGGCGGCCGACATGGTTTCGCGGTCGCGGATTTCGCCGATCAGGATCACGTCGGGCGCCTGGCGCAATGCATTTTTGAGCGCCACCTGCAGGGATTGCGTGTCGCTGCCGACTTCGCGTTGGTTGACGACCGACTTCTTGTTGGTGAACAGGAACTCGACCGGGTCCTCGATCGTGAGGATGTGGCCCAGCGAGATCTCGTTGCGGCGGTCCATCATCGCGGCCAGCGTGGTGCTCTTGCCGGCGCCGGTGGAGCCCACCATCAGCAGCAGCCCGCGCTTTTCCATGATCAGGTCGGCCAGGATGGGCGGCACGTTCAGGCTGTCGAGCGGCGGAATTTCCGTGGGGATGAAGCGGATCACCGCGGCATAGGTGCTGCGCTGGCGGAAGGCGCTGATCCGGAAATTACCCAGGCCGGCGATGGGCAGTGCCATGTTGAGCTCGCCGATTTCTTCCATCTCCTCGATGCGCTCGGGCGGCAGCACTTCTGCCAGCAGGTTGCGCGGGGCGTCCGGCGGCAGGATTTGCGCGTTGATGGGAATGGCCTGGCCGTTGATCTTGATCAGGGCGGGCGAATGGGCCGACAGGTAAACGTCCGACGCTTTTTTGTCCGCCATCAAGCGAAGGATTCTTTCCATCGTGCTCATAGTCCGCTCCCAGTCAATTCAATATGTGTCATCAAGCCCGAAGGCCGTGTTCAGTCACGCAGCAAATCATTCAGGCTGGTGGTGGAACGCGTCTTGGCGTCCACGCGCTTGACGATCACCGCGCAGTACATGCTGTACTTGCCGCCGGCCTTGGGCAGGTTGCCCGAGACCACGACGGAACCCGCAGGGATGCGGCCGTAGGTCACGGTGTCGGCTTCACGGTCGTAAATCGGCGTGCTCTGGCCGATGTAGACGCCCATGGAGATGACCGAGTTTTCTTCGACGATCACGCCTTCGACGACTTCGGAGCGCGCGCCTATGAAGCAGTTGTCTTCAATGATGGTGGGGTTGGCCTGCAGGGGTTCAAGCACGCCGCCCAGGCCCACGCCGCCGGAGAGGTGTACGTTGTTGCCGACCTGCGCGCAGCTGCCCACGGTGGCCCAGGTGTCGACCATGGTGCCTTCGCCGACCCAGGCGCCGATGTTGACGTAGCTGGGCATCAGGATCGCGCCCTTGGCGATGTAGCTGCCGCGGCGCGCCACGGCGGGCGGCACCACGCGCACGCCGGTGGCGCGCATTTCAGCTTCGCTCAGGTGGGCGAACTTGGTGGGCACCTTGTCGAAAAAGCCCAGGTCGCCGGCGCGCATCAGTTCGTTGTCCTTCAGGCGAAAGCTCAGCAGCACGGCTTTCTTGATCCATTGGTGGGTGGTCCACTGGCCCACGCCTTCCCGGGTGGCCACACGCAGCTTGCCGCTGTTGAGCTGGGCGATGGTGTGCTCGACGGCGTCCAGCACTTCCTTGGGGGCCGACTGGGGCGACAGGTTCGCGCGATTTTCCCAGGCCGCGTCAATGGTGCTTTGCAGGTTGTCTTGTGTCATGTTGGTTTCGGTCTTGTTTTCAGTGAATTTTGGATTGGATGAACTGAACGATGCGCTGCGCCGCTTCCACGCATTCGGCGGTTTCTGCCACCAGCGCCATGCGGATTCTGCCGGCGCCGGGGTTGTGCCCCTGCGCGTCGCGCGCCAGGTAACTGCCCGGCAACACCACGACATTGTAGAGAGCGAGCAGCTCGCGCGAAAACGCGGTGTCCGAGCCCTTGAAAGACGCGGGGATTCCGGCCCACAGGTAAAAGCCCGCGTCGGGCAGGGCGACGTCCATCACGGCCGAGAGCATGGGCGTGACCTGGGCGAATTTTTCGCGGTACATCGCGCGGTTGTCCGTCACGTGGCGTTCATCGTTCCAGGCCGCGATGCTGGCGGCCTGCACGACAGGGCTCATGGCGCTGCCGTGGTAGGTGCGGTAGAGCAAAAAAGGCTTGATCAGGGCGGCGTCCCCGGCCACAAAGCCGCTGCGCAGGCCCGGCACGTTGCTGCGTTTGGAGAGGCTGGTCAGCGAAACCAGGTTCTTGAAGTCATGCCGGCCCAGCGTGGCGGCCGCCTGCAGGCCGCCCAGGGGTGCCTCGTCGCGGAAGTAGATTTCGCTGTAGCACTCGTCGGAGGCGATCACGAAGCCGTGGCGGTCGCTGAGCTCGAACAGCAGCTTCCACTCGCCAAGCGACATCACGGCGCCCGTGGGGTTGCCCGGCGAGCAGACAAACACCAGCTGGGTCTTGGCCCAGACGGCCTCGGGCACGCCGGCCCAGTCGACCGCGAAGTTGCGTGCCGGGTCGCTGGGGGCGAACCAGGTCTGGGCGCCCGCCAGCAGGGCCGCGCCCTCGTAGATTTGATAGAACGGGTTGGGACAGACCACGGTGGCCCCGGGCTTGCCGGCGTCCAGCACGGTTTGCGCGAGTGAAAACAGGGCTTCGCGTGAGCCGTTGACGGGCAGGATCTGCGTGGCCGGGTCCAGCTTGAGGTCGTAACGGCGGGCCACCCAGTCGGCCATGGCCTGGCGCAATTTGGGCTCGCCCAGGGTGCCGGGGTAGCTGGCCAGGCCGCTCAGGCTGGCCGTCAGCGCGTCTTTGATCAGCTGCGGTGTGGCATGGCGGGGCTCGCCTATGCCCAGGCTGATGGCTTTGAAGGCGGGATTGGGGGTGACGTCGGCGTGCAGCTGGCGCAGCCGCTCAAAAGGATAGGGCTGGAGACGTGAAAGCAGGGGATTCATACCCGGATTATCCAGCCTTGGCCCGGCTCCAAAACGACTGGCCGCCTGATCCGCCTGTCCAAGGGGGGCAGGCTGCTGCCAAATTGATAGCTTGAACGCCAGGCCCCATGCCGCGGCAGCGGTGCTGGCGAGGGTGGTTTAAGGCTGGCCCGCCGCGACGGGGCGGAAGGCGCCCGGGCCGGGCCCGCGCGGCGCGAAGCAAAGTGTTTCACGCCAGCCCCGTCAAGGGCCTTTTTCCCGGCAAAATCCCGGTCCCGCTCGGGTAACATGACGGACCGTG
This sequence comes from Polaromonas sp. P1_G1, assembly GCF_056405595.1. NCBI lineage: Bacteria > Pseudomonadati > Pseudomonadota > Betaproteobacteria > Burkholderiales > Comamonadaceae > Polaromonas > Polaromonas sp. P1_G1. The sequence continues at coordinate 80,547 of NZ_JBFUBU010000006.1, read as the reverse complement.
CCGCTTGCCGAAAGCGGCACCCGATATGTCAGCGTTTGCCGTAAAACGCTATAAGAATCAACGAGTTAGCCTCGGGCTACGCTCAAGCTCATAAAAACAGGGACAGCCGTGCGTCTCAATTCGATCAAGCTATCAGGTTTCAAGTCATTCGCGGAGCCCACCAATTTTSTCTTGCCGGGCCAATTGGTGGGTGTGGTAGGCCCCAACGGCTGCGGCAAGTCCAACATCATGGAYGCGGTGCGCTGGGTGCTCGGCGAGAGCAAGGCTTCCGAACTGCGCGGCGAGTCCATGCAGGACGTSATCTTCAACGGCACCACSASSCGCAAGCCGGCCAGCCGCTCCAGCGTGGAACTGGTGTTCGACAACGCCGACCACCGCGCCGGCGGCCAGTGGGGCCAGTTTGTCGAGATCGCCGTCAAGCGCGTGCTGACGCGCGACGGCACCTCCAGCTACTACATCAACAACCAGCCGGTGCGCCGCCGCGACGTGCAGGACGTGTTTCTGGGCACCGGCCTGGGCCCGCGCGCCTACGCCATCATCGGCCAGGGCACCATCAGCCGCATCATCGAGTCCAAGCCCGAAGAGTTGCGCCTCTTCCTCGAGGAAGCCGCCGGCGTGTCGAAGTACAAGGAACGCCGCCGCGAAACCGCCAACCGCCTGTCAGACACCCGCGAGAACCTGACCCGCGTCGAAGACATCCTGCGCGAACTCAACGCCAATCTCGACCGGCTCGAAAAGCAGGCCGAAGTGGCCCTGCGCTACAACACCCTGCATGCCGACGCCAGCCTCAAGCAGCACCAGCTGTGGTTCTTGAAACGCGCAGAGAGCGAGGCCGACCAGTCCAAGGTCAAGGCCGATGCCGAAAAAGCCGTGAACGACCTGGAAAGCCGCGTGGCCGACCTGCGCCACATCGAGGCCGATCTGGAAACCATTCGCCAGGCCCACTATGCGGCCGGCGACCAGGTCAACCAGGCCCAGGGCAAGCTTTATGAAGCCAGCGCCGAAGTCGGCCGGCTGGAAGCCGAGATCCGCTTTGTGGTCGACGGCCGCCAGCGCGTCGAGCAGCGGCTGAACCAGCTCAAGGAACAGACCACGCAGTGGGCCACCCGCAAGGAAGACGCCGCCGTCGAAACCGAAAGCCTGGCCGCGCAGGCCATCGAGGCCGAGGAAAAAGCCGAACTGCTGGCCGCGCAAACCGAAGAACACCAGACGCAGCTGCCCGCGCTCGAAGACGCGCTGCGCCAGGCCCAGGCCAAGGCCAACGAGCAGCGCGCCAGCGTGGGCCAGGTGCAGCAGCAGATCCAGGTGCTGGCCGCCGACCAGCGCAACATCGAAGAGCAGTCGCGCTCCTTAAGCCTGCGGCTTGAAAAGCTCACCGCCGACCGCAACGCGCTCAACGCACCCGACGAAGCCCGGCTGGCCAACCTGAATACCCAGTTCGCCGCCGCGCAGGAAGCCCAGGCCGAAGCCGAGGCCCGTTTGCACGAGCTGACCGACAGCGTGCCGCAGCTCGACGAGGAGCGCCGCACGCTGCAGCACACGGTCAATACCGAATCCGCCAAGCGGGCCGACCTGTCGGCGCGCATGGAAGCGCTCAAGGCCTTGCAGGAAAAGGTCAAGACCGACGGCAAGCTCAAGCCCTGGCTGGCCAAGCACGGCCTGGACGGCTTGCAGGGCCTGTGGAGCCGCATCCACATCGAACAAGGCTGGGAAAATGCTCTCGAAGCCGCGCTGCGCGAACGCCTGGGCGCGCTCGAAGTCAGCCGGCTCGACATGGTGCGCGGCTTTGCCGGCAGCGACGGGCAGGGCACGCCGCCCGCCAAGCTCGCGTTTTATTCGCCGCCCGGCGCCGCCGCGCCCACGCGCGTCAATGCCGCGATCAACCTCAAGCCGCTGACCGAGCTGCTGCGCCTGAACGACGCCGGGCAATCGGCGTTGCTGGGCGACTGGCTCAACGGCTGCTACACCGCCGCCAGCCTGGACGACGCGCTCGCCGCGCGCGACAAGCTGCAGGCCGGCGAGGTGATTTTTGTGCAGAGCGGCCATGCCGTGACGCACCACAGCGTGAGTTTTTACGCCCAGGATTCCGAGCAGGCCGGCCTGCTGGCCCGCGCCCAGGAAATTGAAAACCTCGACAAGCAGCTCAAGGCCCAGGCCCTGATCAGCGAGGAAGCCCGCTCCGCCCTGGTGCGCGCTGAAGCCGCCTACGCCGACGCGGCCCAGCGCCTGGCCACGGCCCGCCGCGAAACCGCCGAAGGCCAGAGCCGCACCCACGAGCTGCAGGTCGAAGTGCTGCGCCTCACACAATTGGCCGAGCAGACCCGCGCGCGCAGCGAGCAGATCCAGGCCGACATGGCCGAAATCGAAGCCCAGCTCGGTGAGCTGCAGGAGCGCAAGGTCACGGCCGAGGGCCGCTTTGAAGAACTCGACATGCAACTGGCCGACAGCCAGGAGCGCCATGCGCAGCTCGACGACCGCGTGATCGAAACCGAACGCAAGCTCGGCGAGTCGCGCGAGCAGCAGCGCACACTCGAGCGCCAGGCCCAGGAAGCCACCTTTGCATTGCGCAGCCTGGCCTCACGCCGCGAAGAGCTGACCCGCTCCATCGACATCGCCGCGCAGCAAGCCGCCTCCATCGCCAGCGAAGAGGCGCAGGCCCGCGAAGAGCTCACGCGCCTGACCGACGCCGCCGCGCAGGCCGGCCTGCAAAGCGCCCTGAGCGTGAAGCTCGAGCGCGAGGCCGACCTGGGCGCCAAGCGCAGCCAGTACGACGACCTGACCAGCAAGCTGCGCGCCAGCGACGAGCGCCGCCTGCAGCTGGAGCGCGAGCTCGACCCGCTGCGCCAGCGCATCACCGAGTTCCAGCTGAAAGAGCAGGCCGCGCGCCTGGGCTTTGAGCAGTACGCGCAGTTGCTGGCCGATGCCCAGGCCGACCTGGCCGCCGTCGAGCAGTCCATCCTGTCCGGCAATGTGCGCCTCACCGGCCTGCAGGGCGAGATCGACCGCATCAACCGCGAAATCCAGTCGCTGGGCGCCGTCAACCTGGCCGCGCTGGACGAGTTGAGCACCGCGCGCGAACGCAAGCAATTCCTCGACGCGCAGTCCGCCGACCTGAACGAGGCCATGACCACGCTGGAAGATGCGATCAAGAAGATCGACATCGAAACGCGCGACCTGCTCTCGAGCACTTTCGAGACGGTGAACGGCCATTTCGGCCGCATGTTCCCCGAGCTCTTCGGCGGCGGCAACGCCAAGCTCATGATGACCGGCGAGGAAATCCTCGACGCCGGCGTGCAGGTGATCGCCCAGCCGCCCGGCAAGAAGAACCAGACCATCCACCTGCTGTCCGGCGGCGAAAAAGCGCTCACGGCCATCGCGCTGGTGTTTGCCATCTTCCAGCTGAATCCCGCGCCTTTCTGTTTGCTGGATGAGGTCGATGCGCCGCTGGACGACGCCAACACCGAGCGTTACGCCAAGCTGGTGCGCTCCATGAGCAAGGAAACCCAGTTCCTGTTCATCAGCCACAACAAGATCGCCATGGAAATGGCCGAACAGCTGATAGGCGTGACCATGCAGGAACAGGGCGTTTCGCGCATCGTGGCGGTGGACATGGAAGCCGCCATCGGTTTCGCAGAAGCAGCCTGATCCCACAATGAGCACTTTGCAGATCAGTCTGGCAGTGGTGGGCGGGCTGGTGCTGGCCGGCGTCGTGGCGCACAGTGCCTGGTCGTCGCGCCGCAACCTGCCCAAGCGTGCTACGCCGGAGGCCGTGCCTATGCCTGAACCGGCTACGGCAAACCATCCCCAAACCGAGGGTGATGAAGGCGGCGAGCCGGAGCGCCTGGAGCCCAGTTTCGACGCCGATTCGGGCTTGGCCTCCCTCAATTCATTGACCCGGCTTACCACGCCCGAGCGCAAGCCGGGCCTGGACATCCTGATCGACGCCATGGCGGCCGTTGCCCTCGAGGGCGTGGTCTCGGGCGAAGCCGCGCTGGCCGCCATGCCCAGCACGCGCCGCGCCGGCAGCAAGCCTTTCGGTGTCGAAGGCCTCAGCGTGATCACCGGCGAATGGGAATTCCCCACGGCCGGCCACCGCTACAGCGCCTTCCAGTGCGGTGTGCAACTGGCCAACCGCACCGGCGCGCTGAACCAGATCGAATACTCCGAATTTGTCATGAAGGCCCAGGCCTTTGCCGACGCCGTGGGCGGTGAGCCCGAGTTTCCCGAGATGCTGGATGAAGTCGCGCGTGCCCGCGAACTCGACCAGTTCGCCAGTGCCCACGACGCGCAACTGAGTTTCACGCTGCGCGCCGTCAACACCGCCTGGAGCCCCGGCTATGTGCAGCAAAGCGCGGCACGCCTGGGTTTTGTCGCCGGCTCCATTCCCGGCCGCATGGTGCTGCCGGCCAGCCAGCAGGGCCACGCGCCCATCCTGGGCCTGGCCTTCGACACCCAGGCCGCCATGGCCGAAGACCCCGAACAGACGGCCCTGCGCGAACTCACCCTGTCGCTGGACGTGCCGCAGGTGCTGCGCTCCGAGCAGCCCTTCGCCCGCATGTGCGAAGCCGCGCTGGCCTTGGCCGCCAACATGGACGGCGTGATCATCGATGACAACGGCAACCTGATCCGCCCCGAGGCCATGGAAGTCATCCACGCCGACCTCGAGCAGCTCTACGACACGCTGGACAGCCGCGATTTGTCGGCGGGTTCGGTGCTGGGGCGCCGGCTTTTTTCCTGATTTTCCCCGGCCTTGCGCCCCATTTCGAGTGTTTCCATGGCCACCAAAGACCTGTTTGCGCAGCCCCAACCGTCGCCGCAGCCAACTTCCGCCGCGGCGCGCGCCGCCGCCCTGCGCGCGGAACTGCACCTGCATGCGCACCGCTATTACGTTCTTGACGAGCCCACGATCCCCGATGCCGAATACGACAGGCTGTTCAGGGAGCTGCAGGAACTTGAAGCCGCCCACCCCGAACTGCTGACGCCGGACTCGCCGACCCAGCGCGTGGGCGGCAAGCCGCTGGACCAGTTCGCCAGCGTGCGCCACAAGCTGCCCATGCTCAGCATACGCACCGAAACCGACACCGAGGCGACGGGCGCGCAAAACTTCGACACCCGCGTGCGCAAGGAACTGGGCCTGGCCGAGTCAGACCCGCCGGTGGAGTACGTGGCCGAACTCAAGTTCGACGGCCTGGCCATGAGCTTGCGTTATGAGAACGGTATCCTGGTGCAGGCCGCCACGCGCGGTGACGGCGAGGTCGGCGAGGACGTCACGCAGAACATCCGCACCATCAACCAGATTCCGCTTCGATTGCCCGCTGACGCTCCGCCGGTCATGGAAGTGCGCGGCGAGGTTTATATGCGCCGCGCCGATTTTGAGGCGCTCAACGAAAAGCAGCGCGAGAAGATCGCGCAAGGCGCCAAGGGCGAAAAAACCTTCGTGAACCCGCGCAATGCGGCGGCTGGCGGTGTGCGCCAGCTGGATCCGGCCCTGGCCGCGCGGCGGCGCCTGAGTTTTTTTGCCTACGGCCTGGGCGAGGTCACGCCGGCGGAAGAGGGCGGCCCGGCCTTCGAGAGCCACCTCCAGTTGCTGCTGACGCTGCGCTCCTGGGGTTTTCCGGTGGCAATACAGACGCAGCTTGCGCAGGGCGCTCCCGAGCTGATCGCTTTCCACCAGGCCATGGGCAAGCAGCGCGACAGCCTGCCTTACGACATCGACGGCGTGGTCTACAAGGTCAACAGCCTGGCGCTGCAGAAAAAGATGGGCTTTGTCTCGCGCGAACCGCGTTGGGCCGTGGCGCACAAATACCCGGCACAAGAACAGCTCACCACCGTGCAGGCCATCGAGGTGCAGGTGGGGCGCACCGGCAAGCTCACACCGGTGGCCAAGCTGGCGCCGGTGTTTGTTGGTGGCGTCACCGTGACCAATGCCACGCTGCACAACGAAGATGAAGCGCGCCGCAAGGACGTGCGTGTGGGCGACACCGTGATCGTGCGCCGCGCGGGCGACGTGATCCCCGAAGTCGTCAGCGTGCTGCTTGAAAAACGCGTGCACGATGCGCCGCAGTTCAGCATGCCGCGCAAATGCCCGGTCTGCGGCTCGGACGCCGTGCGCGAGGAAGGCGAAGCAGACTACCGCTGCACGGGCGGCCTGTTCTGCGGCGCCCAGCGCAAGGAGGCCATCCTGCATTACGCGCACCGCCGCGCCGTCGAGGTCGAAGGCCTGGGCGACAAGCTGGTCGAGCAACTGGTGGACGCCAACATCATCCGCACCTTGCCCGACCTTTACAAGCTGGGCCTCACGGCACTAGCCGAGCTGGACCGCATGGCCGAAAAATCGGCCAACAACTTACTCGAAGCACTCGAAAAATCCAAGCAGACGACTTTGCCGCGCTTCCTGTTCGGCCTGGGCATACGCCACGTCGGGGAGGCCACGGCCAAGGAACTAGCACGGCATTTCGGCAAGCTGGACAGCATCATGGACGCGACCGAAGAACAGTTGCTGGAAGTCAGCGACGTGGGCCCCATCGTCGCGCAAAGCATTCGCACCTTCTTTGAGCAGCCGCACAACCGCGAAGTGGTCGAGCAGCTGCGCGCCTGCGGCGTCACCTGGGAAGAGGGCGAGCCCGCCGCCCGGGCGCCGCAGCCGCTGTCGGGCAAGACCTTTGTCATCACCGGCACCTTGCCGACCCTGAGCCGCGACGAGGCCAAGGACAGGGTCGAGGCCGCCGGCGGCAAGGTGGCTGGCTCGGTCAGCAAGAAGACCGACTACGTGGTGGCGGGCGAGGAGGCCGGCAGCAAGCTGGTCAAGGCGCAAACACTGGGCGTGCCCGTGATTGATGAGGCTGCGCTGCTGGCCATGTTGGCCGGGCCGTCAGAGTGACGTTTCCTGACGATCTTTGCATGGTGAGCCAGGTCTGCCGCAGCGCCGGCACCACGGAGTAGCTGTCGCCGGCTTCGGCTTACATGGCGTTACCGGGGTTTGCACGCGGGACGTCAGGCCGGAGGCCCTCGCCGGACGTTGAAAAGACCTGTACACACAGGAGCTTTCCATGAATAACAAACGTTTGCCCGCCCTGGTGGCGGCCGCCGGCCTGGCCGCCTTGCTGTCCGGTTGCGTCGTCGCCCCTGTCGGCCCACCCGTGGCGGTTTACCCGTCCCGCCCCGTGTATGTTGAACCCGCCCCTGTTGTGGTGGTACCCGCGCCAGGTTATTACCGAGGCTGGGGCTACAGGCATTGGCGTTAAGAGCCGCACACAAAACCCTCCTGGCGTTGTTGCGCCGCCTTGCCGTGCTGGTGCACTGTCTGCGGCGACGCGCCTAGCCAGGACCGCTTCGCTGGGTTTTGTGAGCGGCTCTTGGGTCATATCCAAACGGGTGCCACGCCGCCATAATCGGCGCATGACCATTCGCGAAATCCTCAAGATGGGTGACCCGCGGCTGCTGCGTGTCGCCCAGCCCGTCACCGCTTTCGACACCGACGAGCTGCACCTGCTGATCTCGGACATGTTCGACACCATGCGCGCCGTCAACGGCGCGGGTCTGGCGGCGCCGCAGATCGGCGTGGACCTGCAACTGGTGATTTTCGGCACCGACGCGGTCAACCCACGCTATCCCGACGCGCCACTGGTGCCGCGTACGGTGCTGCTCAACCCGGTGATCAAACCCCTGGGCCCCGAGGAAGAGGACGGCTGGGAAGGCTGCCTCTCGGTGCCCGGGCTGCGCGGCGTGGTGCCGCGGTATTCGCGCATCCACTATGCTGGTTTTGACCAGTATGGCGATGCGATAGAACGCACGGTGGAAGGCTTTCATGCGCGTGTGGTGCAGCATGAATGCGACCACCTGATCGGCACGCTGTACCCCATGCGCATCCGCGATTTCACGCAGTTTGGTTTCACTGAAGTACTCTTTCCCGGGCTGGATGCGTCGGACGACGACTAAAAAGAAGAACGGCCAGCCGGGGGCGATGGAAAAATATTAAAGAGACATTCCGATGTATGGCGTAGCGCCGGCCGTTGCGCACCGCCAGAAGATCACTCTGCTTTATGCCCATCTGCGACAGTCAGCAGACGAACGGTCAATGGCTAGCGCCTGAAGGAGAAAGCATGAGTGTGCATTTGTTCAAACTGGCCGTCCTGGCGGCGACGATAGCCGGGGCCAGCCAATTGCTTGCGATCGCCCAGGCCACCCGCTCCCTGGAACCCATTCTTCCGTTGCCTGACAAGGTGACCGACGTTGACCCGGCCAAAGTGAAACTGGGCGAGAAGTTGTTTGCGGACAAGCGTTTTTCGGGCGATGGCACGGTATCGTGCCAATCCTGCCATCTCCCGCATGCCGGAGGGGCGGATTCCCGCCGGCATTCCGTCAGCGCATTCGGCAAGGTGCGTGAACTGAATTCGCCCACAATTTTTAATGTGCGCTACAACACAGCAGGGCTCAACTGGACGGGCCGCACCAAGGACCTTGAGGCCCAGATTTCGGGATCGGTCGGCAACGCCGACACCATGGCCCACGACTGGGGCAAGGTGCTCACGATCCTTGCGGCCGACCCTGCCATGGTTTCCGAGTTCAAGGCCATTTATGGCGGTGACGAACCCGTGACCCAGAAGAATGCCAGCGAAGCCATTGTCAGTTTCGAACGTTCCCTGGTCACGCCCTCGCGCTTCGACGATTGGCTCAAGGGAGATGACAAGGCGATCACCGCGCAGGAAAAAGTCGGCTACGACAAGTTCAAGAGCAACGGCTGCGTGGGTTGCCACAACGGAATCAATGTGGGGGGCAACACGTTCATGAAGTTCAGCCTGATCGGCGACTACTATGGCGACCGTGCCAGGAAGGGCCGCGGCGCCATGGTCGAGACGGACAAGGGGCGCTTGCTGGTCACCAAAAAAGACGAAGACATGCACGTATTCCGCGTCGCCTCCTTGCGTAACGTCGCCATCACCGCCCCGTATTTTCATGACGGCGCCGTAGAGAGCCTGGATGAGGCCATCCAGTTGATGGGCCGCCATCAACTGGGACGGGAAATCCCGCCGGCCGACCGCAAGGACATCGAAGCATTCCTGAAGAGCCTGACCGGCAAGCAGCTGGAAAAACGCTGAGTCTGGATGCGTTGGCCGATGACGAGGCCAAGGTGAGCATCGCTGCGACGGGGACGGCGGAGGCGTACACTGGCCCCGGTTGAGGGCAATTTCGCCCCGTTTGAGCGTGTTGCCACGCAAGGAAATTTCCGGATGTTGCTCGCTCCCGCGTCGGGAGCAGTTCCCATCACCGGAGCTGCCTCCCCTCCGCCTTACCTGCTCAAATATGAAACCGTGAGCGGGAGCGGCGACGACCTGCAGCTGCGCTCGCTGCTGGATCGCCAGCAATTCCATGATCCCCTGGGCGAGGCCGAACGCGAAGGCATCTCCTCGTCGGCCTGGCCCATCTTCGGGCTGCTCTGGCCCTCGGGCCGGGTGCTGGCCCATGCCATGCTGACCTTCGAGCTTGAAGGCAAGCGCATCCTGGAACTCGGTTGCGGCCTGGCGCTGGCCAGCCTGGTCGTGCACAGGCGCGGCGGCAACATCACGGCCAGCGACTGCCATCCGCTGGCGGCGGAATTCCTGCTCGAAAACCTCAAACTCAACCACCTGCCGGCGATGAAGTACCAGACCGGCAACTGGTCGCGCGCCAACCCTCTGCTGGAGCGCTTTGACCTGATCATCGGCAGCGACGTGCTCTACGACCGCGGCCAGCCTGAGGTGCTGTCGCAGTTCATCGAGCTGCATGCGTTGCCGCACACCGAGGTGCTGATCGTGGACCCGGACCGCGGCAACCGCGCGAGCTTTAACCGCATGATGGATGGGTTGGGCTATTCACGCACCGAGACGCGTGTGACCGAATTGCCGGCCGGAGGCAGCTACAAGGGGCGGCTGCTGCGCTACCTGCGCCAGCCGGCCGTCTGAAATCCCATTCCATCAGGTATTGAGCGCTTCGAGCAGCTCCGTCTCGATCGCGATCTGCGCCTTGTTGTGCTGCAGTTCGGGGCCGTCGATCAAAAACGTGTCTTCCACGCGCTCGCCCAGGGTGCTGACCTTGGCCAGCTGCAGGTTGATCCGGTGGCGCGCCAACACCCGCGCGATGCGGTACAGCAGCCCGACACGGTCGCTTGCTGAAACGCTGAGCAGCCAGCGCTGGGCTTTTTCGTCGGGCCGCAGGTCCACGCGCGGCGCGATCGGGAAGCTCTTGACGCGGCGCGACACGCGGCCCTTGCCGGGCGGGGGCAGCGGGCCGGGCTCCTCGATGGTGCGGTCCAGGTCGGCTTCCACCATGGCCGCGAGTTCACGGTAATGGTCGGCCAGCGTCGGGCTCACGACCTGGAAGGTGTCCAGCGCATAGCCGTTCTGGGCGGTATGGATCTTGGCGTCCAGGATGCTGAAGCCGGCTTCGTCAAAGTAGCCGCAGATGCGCGCGAACAGGTCGGGTGCGTCGGGCGTATAGACCAGCACCTGCATGCCTTCGCCTGCTGAGGATCGCCGCGCCCGGACAATCGCCTTGGCCTTGCCGACGTGGCGCGAAAGCTGGCGCGCGTGCCAGGCGATGTCGGAGGCCTCATGGCGCATGAAATAGCTGACGTCCAGCGTATCCCACAGCGCCTTGTGCGCCTCGAAGGGTTCGGCGTGCAGGGCCAGGGTGGTCAGGGCCTCCCGCTTGCGGGCCTCGACCTCGGCATCCGCGTCGGGCGCGCGGCCGCCCAGCACGCGCAGGGTGTAGCGGTACAGGTCTTCGAGGAGCTTGCCTTTCCAGGCATTCCAGACCTTGGGGCTGGTTCCGCGTATGTCGGCCACCGTCAGCAGATACAGCGCCGTGAGATAGCGTTCGTTGCCCACGCGTTTGGCGAATGCCGCGATGACCTCCGGGTCGCTGAGGTCTTCCTTCTGCGCGATGCGGCTCATGCTCAGGTGCTCGCCGACCAGGAATTCGATCAGCTTTGCGTCCTCGGCGGCAATGCCATGCTGGCGGCAGAAGATGTGCACCTCCTTGCAGCCCAGCTCTGAATGGTCACCGCCGCGGCCCTTGGCGATGTCGTGGAACAGCGCGGCGATGTAAAGAATCCAGGGCTTGTCCCAGCCGCCCGCGAGCTGCGAGCACATCGGGTACTCGTGCGAGTGCTCGGCCATGAAAAACCGCCGCACGTTGCGCAGCACCATCAGGATGTGCTGGTCCACCGTGTAGACGTGGAACAGGTCGTGCTGCATCTGCCCGACGATCTTGCGGAAGATCCAGAGGTAGCGGCCCAGCACCGAGGTCTGGTTCATGAGCCGCATGGCATGCGTGATGCCCTCGGGCTGCTGCAGGATGCGGCGGAAGGTGTCGCGGTTGACCGGGTCGCTGCGGAACTTGCTGTTCATCAGGCCGCGGGCGTTGTAGAGCGCGCGCAGGGTGCGCGCCGACAGGCCCTTGATGCCGACGGTGGTCTCGTAGACCAAAAAGGTTTCGAGGATGGCGTGCGGTTCACGCGCGTACAGGTCGTCGCTGGCCACTTCCAGCATGCCGGCCTTGTCGCAAAAACGCTCGTTGATGGGCCGCAGCGGATAGGTGTTGGGGTTCAGCCGCTCTTCGATGTTGAGCAGCAGGATCTGGTTGAGCTGGGTCACGGCCTTGGCGGCCCAGTAATAACGCTTCATGAGCGCCTCGCTGGCGCGGCGCGGCAGCTTGCTGCCGTCGTCGGCCTCGGCCGAATAGCCGAAGGATTCCGCCACGGCGGTCTGCAGGTCGAACACCAGGCGGTCTTCGCGGCGGCTCGCGATCAGGTGCAGGCGGGCGCGTATCAGGCTCAGCAGCGCTTCGTTGGCCTTGATCTGCCGCACCTCGAAGGGCGTGGCCAGGCCCTTGCGGGCCAGGTCATCCCAGGACTTGCCCAGGCCGGCGGCGCGCGCCACCCAGAGGATCACCTGCAGGTCGCGCAGGCCACCCGGCGATTCCTTGCAGTTGGGCTCAAGCGAGTAGGGCGTGTTCTCGAACTTGTTGTGGCGCTGGCGCAATTCCAGGGTCTTGGCCACGTAAAAGGCCTGCGGGTCCAGCACGGCGGCCAGGCGTTTTTGCAGCTGCTGGAAGTTTTTTTTCGAACCGGCGACCAGGCGCGCCTCCAGCAGCGAGGTCTGCACCGTGACGTCCTTGGAGGCTTCCTCGACACAGCCGGAAGCGGTCCGCACGCTGGAGCCGATTTCCAGGCCCACGTCCCAGCAGGCGCCGATAAAACGCTCGACCTTGGCTTTCAGGGCCGGGTCCGCGTCGACGTCGGCGTTGTCCGGCAGCAGCAGCAGCACGTCCACGTCGGAATGGGGAAACAGCTCGCCGCGGCCGAAGCCGCCAGCGGCGACCAGGCAGGCCGCGGCCGGGAAACCGGCGCCTTCCCAGAGTGCCTGCAGCGTGGCGTCGGCGTGGCGGGCGAATTTTTGCAGCAGGCTGTGGATGCCGCGCGAGGATGCGCCGCTGGCCGCCAGCGAGGCCAGCAGGTCGGCTTTGCCGGCCTTGTACTGCTCACGCACCGGGCCCAGGCCGTTCAATGTGGCAGGGGCCGTGTCGGAGGACGCGCGCGGTACCGGCACTGGTGGTGCCCCGCTCAGGCGCTGACCGTGGCCTGGAGCTGGCTTTGCTGCGGCACAAAGGCCGGAATCGCCGGGCTGCCGGCGGACAGGGTCAACACCTCGTAGCCGGTCTCGGTCACCAGGATGGTGTGTTCCCACTGGGCGGACAGCGAATGGTCACGCGTCACGATGCTCCAGCCGTCTTTTTCGGGGCCGTCCTTGATGTCACGCTTGCCGGCGTTGATCATGGGTTCGATGGTGAAGGTCATGCCGGGCACCAGTTCTTCGAGCGTGCCGGGGCGGCCGTAATGCAGCACCTGGGGTTCTTCGTGGAAGTTCTTGCCGATGCCGTGGCCGCAGAACTCGCGCACCACCGAAAACCCCTGCTTTTCGGCGAAGGCCTGGATCGCGAAGCCGATGTCGCCCAGGCGCACGCCGGGCTTGACGCGCATGATGCCCTGCCACATGGCTTCATAGGTGATGTTGCACAGGCGCTTGGCGGCGATCGAGGCCTCGCCGACCAGGTACATGCGGCTGTTGTCGCCGTGCCAGCCGTCCTTGGTGATGACCGTCACGTCGATGTTGACGATGTCGCCTTTTTTGAGCGGTTTGTCGTTGGGAATGCCGTGGCAGACCTGGTGGTTGACCGAGGTGCACAGCGATTTGGGGTAGGGCACATAGCCCGGGGGGCCGTAGCCCAGGGTGGCGGGGATGGTGCCCTGGACCTGGGTCATGTAGTCGTGGGCCAGGCGGTCGATTTCATTGGTGGTCACGCCCGGTTTCACGAAGGGGGCGAGGTAATCCAGTACTTCGGAAGCCAGCCTGCCGGCCAGGCGCATGCCTTCAATCCCGTCAGCATCTTTGTAAGTAATACTCATGGCCCCGATTATCCCACCGCTCCCAGGCGCATGCATTTTCAGCATAGGGCCAAGGGCTTTTGCGTTTTTGGCCCGAATGAAGCGCGAAAGTGCTCGCTGGCGATGCCCGGCAGGCGCGGCAAGCCCCCAGTCGCTGATAAAATTACGGGTTAACGCGTACCCCGCAAAACCCGGTCCCACCAGGCGCTTGCAGGCGGTGTTAAACCCTAAGAACCTGTTCAATGTCTTTTTGGAATCGCACAAGTACCTTTTCGGGATGGGATGCAAGGCGCGGTGTGCAGCCCATAGCCCAGCTATGGGCAAGCGCCGCAACGCCGCAGACCGCCCGAAAAGGCACTTGCCCGAAGGGTTGGAGTGAAATCGGGCGATTGGACGCCCCGGTTGCTTGCATGGGCATCAGCCCATGCGGCGCATCCGAAGCATCCACTCATCCCGATTGCACTCCAATGCGATCTCCAAAAAGACGTTGAACAGGTTCTAAACAGCCATGAGCTGCCCACTTCCCACTACAAGGCCACCGCTACCGTGACCCTGCACCTGACGACTTTTGAGGGCGAACCCCACGGGATCAGCGCCCTCAGCGACTTCCGCGTCCAGCAACTCCTTCCCCGCCTGCAAGCCATCCACGACAAGATCGTCGGCATCAGCGCCCGCTTTGTGCACCTAGTGGCGACCGAGTCGCCGCCCTCGGCGGCCGCCAAGGCCCAGCTTGCGGCGCTGCTCACCTACGGCGAACCTTGCCCGGCCGACGGCAAAGCCGGTGAAGCCCTGGCCTTTATCGTCTCGCCGCGATTCGGCACCGTCTCGCCCTGGGCTTCCAAGGCCACGGACATCGCCCACAACTGCGGCCTGGCCGTCAAGCGCGTCGAGCGCATCACCGAATATCGCATCACGCTGAAAACCGGCTTTTTCAGCAAAACCGCCCTGAGCGCCGCCCAGCGCGAGCAGGTCGCCGGCCTGCTGCATGACCGCATGACCGAAAGCGTGATGTTCGACCGCGCGGAAGCCGCGGGCCTGTTCACCGAGCTGCAGGGCGCGCCGCTGCAAACGATTGACGTGCTGGCCGGCGGCAAGGCCGCGCTCGAAAAAGCCAACGCCGAGTTCGGCCTGGCGCTGGCCGCCGACGAGATCGACTACCTGGTCAACGCCTTCACGCAGCTCAAGCGCAACCCGACCGACGTCGAGCTCATGATGTTCGCCCAGGCCAACAGCGAGCACTGCCGCCACAAGATCTTCAACGCCGACTTCACGATTGACGGCGTGCCGCAGGAAAAAAGCCTGTTCGGCATGATCCGCAACACCGAAAAGCTGCACCCCCAGCACACGGTGGTGGCCTATTCGGACAATGCCTCCGTCATGGAGGGCTACAAAATCCAGCGGTTTTACGCCAAACCGGCTGAATCCACCGGTCGCCAGACCTACAGCGCCACCGACGACGTGCAGATGCAAGTGCTCATGAAGGTCGAGACCCACAACCATCCGACGGCAATCTCGCCTTTCCCGGGCGCCTCCACCGGCGCGGGCGGCGAGATCCGCGACGAAGGCGCGACCGGTCGCGGCTCCAAGCCCAAGGCGGGCCTGACCGGTTTCACGGTGTCCAGGCTGTTTGACGGCGACTACGGCAAGCCCGAACACATCGCCAGCCCGCTACAGATCATGACCGAGGGCCCGCTGGGCGGCGCGGCCTTCAACAACGAGTTCGGCCGTCCCAATCTGAACGGCTACTTCCGCGAATACGAACAGACCGTGGGCGGCCAGCGCTGGGGTTACCACAAGCCCATCATGATCGCGGGCGGCGTCGGCACGATTGATGCGGCGCTCACCAAAAAGATTCTGTTCCCGGCCGGCACACTGCTGATCCAGCTGGGCGGCCCCGGCATGCGCATAGGCATGGGCGGCAGCGCGGCCAGTTCCATGGCCTCAGGCGCCAACGCGGCCCAGCTCGACTTYGACTCGGTGCAGCGCGGCAATCCCGAGATCGAGCGACGGGCCCAGGAAGTCATCAACCAGTGCGCCCAGCTGGGTGCGGCCAACCCGATCCTGGCGATCCATGACGTGGGCGCTGGTGGTTTGTCCAACGCCTTCCCGGAACTGGTGAACGACGCCGGCCGCGGCGCGAAGTTTGACCTGCGCGCCGTGCCGCTCGAGGAAAGCGGCCTCTCGCCCAAGGAAATCTGGAGCAATGAAAGCCAGGAGCGCTACGTGATGGCGGTCGCGCCCGAATCGCTGCCGCAGTTCCAGGCTTTCTGCGACCGTGAGCGTTGCCCCTTTGCCGTGATTGGTGTGGCGACGGAAGAAAAGCAGTTGATGCTGTCCGACAAGGACGCGGCCGCTCCCGTGGATATGCCTATGAACGTGCTGCTGGGCAAACCGCCCAAGATGCACCGCGACGTGAAGTCCGTGAAGCACTCGGTCAAGCCGATCGACCTGACCGGCGTGGACCTGCAAAAAAGCGCGATCGCCGTGCTGRGCCACCCGACCGTCGCTTCCAAGCGTTTCCTGATCACCATAGGCGATCGGACCGTGAGCGGCCTCACGCACCGCGACCAGATGGTCGGCCCCTGGCAGGTGCCGGTGGCCGATTGCGCCGTCACGCTGGCCGACTACAGCGGTTTTGCCGGCGAGGCCATGAGCATGGGCGAACGCACGCCGCTGGCCACCGTCAACGCGGCCGCCTCCGGCCGCATGGCGGTCGCCGAGGCCATCACCAACCTGCTGGCCGCGCCGATTGAACTGCCGCGCGTCAAGCTCTCGGCCAACTGGATGGCCGCCTGCGGCGAACCCGGCCAGGATGCCGCGCTGTATGAAACCGTCAAGGCCGTGGGCATGGAACTGTGCCCGGCGCTGGGCGTGTCGATTCCCGTCGGCAAGGATTCCCTGTCCATGCGCACCGTGTGGAGCGAGGGCGACGCCGGCAAGAAGGTCACCTCGCCGGTCTCGCTGATCGTGAGCGCCTTCGCCACGCTGCCCGATGTGCGCGGCACGCTGACGCCGCAGCTGGACCGCGATGAGGCCGACAGCACGCTGATCCTGGTCGACCTCGGCAAGGGCAAAAACCGCATGGGCGGCTCCATCCTCGCGCAGACGCTCAACAAGGAGGAGGGCGAGGTGCCCGACCTCGACGACCCCAAAGACCTGGTCAACCTCGTCAATGCCATCAACGCGCTGCGCAAAGAGGGCAAGCTCATGGCTTACCACGACCGCAGTGACGGTGGCTTGTTTGCCGCGGTCTGTGAAATGGGTTTTGCCGGCAACGTGGGCGTGTCGCTCAACATCGACATGCTGCTGGTCGAAGGCGACGGCATTTCCGACAGCCGCATGGACACCGGCGACAGCAAGAACTGGGCAAGCCAGGTCGGCGCGCGGCGCGAAGAACTCACGCTCAAGGCGCTGTTCAACGAAGAGCTGGGCGCCGTGATCCAGGTGGCCACCGCCGCGCGCAATGAGGTCATGCAGACCCTGCGCGAGCACGGCCTTTCCCCATTCAGCCATTTCATCGGCAAGACCCGCCCGCAGCACGCCTCGCTCGAAGTCGGCAAGGGCGAGATCCAGGTCTGGCGCGACACCAAGGCCGTGTTCTCGGCCAAGTTGCAAGACCTGCACCAGGTCTGGGACTCTGTCAGCTGGAAGATCTGCCAGCAGCGCGACAACCCTGTTTGCGCCAACACCGAACACGCGGCCGCCGGCAACCCCGCCGACCCGGGCCTGCACGTTCAACCGGGCTTTGACCCCGCCAAGATGCCCGCCGCTCCTGCGCTCAACCTGTCGGCTCGACCGCGTGTGGCCGTGCTGCGCGAGCAGGGCGTCAACTCGCATGTGGAAATGGCTTACGTCTTCACCGAAGCCGGTTTTGAAGCCTGTGACGTGCACATGACCGACCTGCAGACCGGCCGCGCCAAACTGGCCGACTTCAAGGGCATTGTGGCCTGCGGTGGCTTCAGCTACGGCGATACCCTGGGGGCAGGCGTAGGCTGGGCACGCTCTGTCACCTTCAACCCGGTGCTGTCCGAGGAGTTCAAGGCATTCTTCGCGCGCCAGGACACCTTCGGCCTGGGCGTCTGCAACGGTTGCCAGATGTTCGCCGAGCTGGCCGACATCATCCCGGGCGCCGAAGCCTGGCCGCGTTTCACCACCAACCGCAGCGAGCGCTTCGAGGCGCGCCTGAGCATGGTCGAGGTGCTGGAATCGCCCAGCATCTTCCTGCAAGGCATGGCCGGCAGCCGTATGCCGATCGCGGTCGCGCACGGTGAGGGTTACGCCAATTTCGCCTTCCGCGGCGATGCGTCCAAGGCGATTGCCGCGATGCGTTTCACCGACAACCACGGCCAGCCCACGGAAGCCTATCCGGCCAACCCCAACGGCAGCGCCGGCGGCCTGACGGCCGTGACCACGGCCGACGGCCGCTTCACGGCCATGATGCCTCACCCCGAGCGCGTGTTCCGCAACATCCAGAAGAGCTGGACGTCAGGCACTCCCAGCGAGCGCAGCCCGTGGATGAGCCTGTGGCACAACGCGCGCAAGTGGGTGGGTTGATCAACGACGTTAACCTGAGATGACCATGAATCGACTGCTCAAACGCGCCTCTATCGCCATCCTGTCCGGATTGCTCGCCTGCGGCGCTATGGCCGCCGACATGCGTGTGGCGCTGCCCGAGCGGCCGGCACTGGTCATCCCGCTTCCCGTGGGCTGGCGGGGCCAGGTACGGCGCGCCGCGCCAGAGCTGCCGCCTACCGTCGTCCTGTCATCCATCACCGAGAAAAACTTCCAGATTATGGTGACGCCCCTCTGGTCGATGCGTGCCGACGCCAAACCGCTGACACCGGACTTCCTGCGCGCGATGGTGGCGGCCGCTGCCGAGAAGGCCAAGCCGCAGGCTGTCGAGGCGGAGCTTCCCGTGCGTGAGCTGTCGGGCCAGGGCCTGTTCGGCGCCTACTTCTCGGCCACAGACCGGGCGCCGAAGCCCGGTGAATACCTCAACCTGACCCAGGGAATGGTCACAATCGGCGAACTGCAGGTGGGGTTCACCATCCTGAGCAATGGCGACGCGGCAGCGGTCAACAGGCCCGCGCTGCAGATGCTGCAATCCTTGCGGCGGGATTGATTTCCCGGCCTTAGGGACTTAGCGGCTGGGCGGGGCGACAGCCGCCCCTTCGATTCCATGCCGCGCCAAGGCCTGCGCGACAAACCCCGAGGCCTTCATCTCCTCAACAAAATCCGCCAGGTAACGCGCACCGGCCTCACGCCCCTTGGGCAGGCCCATGGCCTGGTTGATCACCATAAAGCGTCCCGGCAATAGGCGCAGGCCCGCCACACGTTTCGCGTCGGCCTCCAGCTGCTGCTTGACGCCGGCCGCAACCTCGATGTTCTGCGCGACCATGACGTCGGTGACCGCCGGCGAGGTCGGGGCCTTGACCAGCTTCGCGGCTTTCAGTTCGCGGGTCAGGTAGAGGTCGTAGGCGCTGCCGTTGCCGACCACGACGCGGTTCGCCGCCTGGTCCACGTCTTCGTTGCGGCGTATCGGTGAATCGTTTCGTACCAGGTAGGCACCTTCGATGATGACGTAGGGCGGCGTTTGCAGCATGTCGGCGCCGCGCACCGGGTCTATCGCGACAAAGGCGATGTCGACCTGCGCATCCCTGACCGCTTCTACCACCTTGCCGGCCGAGGTGAAGGTCACCAGCTCCACCGGCACGCCCAGGCGCCTGCCGAGTTCGTTGGACAGGTCCACCGAGACGCCGCGCGGTGAACCGTCCGGCATGCGAACCGCCAGGATGGGGTTGCCGAAGTTGATGGCGGCCTTGAGCCTGCCGGAAGGCGCCAGTTCGGCGACGGGTGCCGGCGGCGTGGAGGCGCAGCCCAGCAGCGCAAACGCAGCCAGCCCCAGCACGGCCAGCGCAACAAGCCACCACCACAAGCCGTTCGAGCCGCGCACCTGGCCGGGAGACAGGCCGTCGCTCGCGCCCGGTCCCGCGTCATCGCTCACGCCCTCCACCGCATCCTTGGCTTCCTTGAGCCCCATGCCCGTCAGGCCCCGCAAGCGCCGTACAGCCTCTATCTTGTTGCCCTGGTCCAGCGCCTCTTGCACCTGCGCGGGCAGGGGCGCGCCGGTAGCCAAAGCCTTGGGGGCAAAGCCGCCAGCCGGCGGCTCGCCACGCATATAGGCTTCCAGCGCATCCTTGGTTTCCTTCAGGCCCAGGCCGGTGCCGGCGCGCATCAGCTTGATGGCTTCGACCAGGTTGCCGCGTTGCAGGGCATCCTGCACGGGTTGGGGAAGGGCGGAAAGAGGATCGGAGCCAGCCATGGCGCTCAGAAGTCCAGTTTCTGGCCGGGGTCCAGCGCCACCATGCGCGCCGTGCCGGGCGCGGTCCCGAGCGCCGCGTTGAATTCGGCCGGTGTGCCGCGCAGCACGGGTGTGGTGCCGTAATGGATGGGCAGCGCGAACCTGGGCCGTATCATTTCGCGCACCGCCATGGCGGCGTCCACCGGGTTCATCACAAAATGGCCGCCAATGGGGATGAGCACCAGGTCGGGCCGGTACATGTCGCCGATCAGCCGCATGTCGCCGAAGACTGCGGTATCGCCCATGTGCCAGAGCTTGAAGCCATTTTCCATTTCAAGGATGAAGCCTACAGGCTCACCGCCGGGCTGCACCTCGTCCTTGCCGGTGGCCGGGTTCTTGTAGGCCAGCTCCGAGGAGTGCTCGGCATGCACCGCCGTGATCTTCACGCCGGTGGGGCCGAAAGGCATGATGGTGCCGCCCTTGCCGAAGCGCGGTGCGAGTTCCGCGGGCAGTATGCCCAGCGCGGCCACTGTCTGGTTCAGGCCGGCGGGGCCGTACATGGGCGCGTTGTGCATTTTGGCCAGCGCGGGCGCATCGGCAAAGTGGTCGAAATGCGCATGCGTCACCAGGATCAGGTCCACCTTGCCCAGCGCCTCCAGCGCGCGGAAATTGGCGGGCGTCTTGGGATTGGATGTGAGCCACGGGTCGATCATGATGACCTTGCCCGTGGGCGTGGTGATGCGCGTGGCCGCCTGGCCCAGCCAGAGCACTTCGGTTTTGCCGTTCTGCGCGAAGGCCGGCAGGCCGAGCAGCAGGGCCGCGCCGAGCAGCAGCCCGCGCAGCAGCGGGGCGGGAAATGAGGAGAAGGGGATCAAGGCAAGGCGGTTTGACATGGGACCTCCTGAAAGATGTGAGCCATTGGAACGGCCCGCGCCACCTTCGTCAATCGGCAATTCACGCAAATCGCCCCCCGATTGGAAAGCGCCCAATAAAAAAGCAGCCAAAAGGCTGCTTTTTTGAACCGGTTCGGTGGCGCTTATTCCACCTTGGCTTTTTTACGCAGGTCGGTCTGGAAGGCGGCCAGCTTTTGCTGCTGCATCTGCTGGGCGATCTGCGGCTTGACTTCGTCGTACGAAGGCAACTGCGCCGTGCGGATGTCGTCCACGCGGATGATGTGGTAGCCGAACTCGGTCTTCACCGGGGTGTCGGTGGTCTGGCCCTTGCTGAGCTTGACCAGCGCTTGGGTGAACTCCGGCACGTAGCTGGAGGGGTTGGCCCARTCSAGGTCGCCACCSTTGGCRCCGGAKCCGGGRTCCTTGGATTKCTTYTTGGCGATGTCGTCGAACTTGCCGCCTTTTTTCAGGCTGGCGATGATGTCCTTGGCTTCGCTTTCCTTTTCCACCAGGATGTGGCGGGCCTTGTATTCCTTGCCGCCGTTGGCTTCGGCGAACTTGTCGTATTCGGCCTTCATCTCGGCTTCGGTAACCGGGTTGTTCTTCTGGTAGTCGGCGAACAGCTCGCGGATCAGGATGGTCTGGCGCGCCAGCTCCATCTGCACCTTGACGTCGTCGCTGGTGGACAGGCCGCGCTTTTCAGCTTCCTGCATGAAGACCTCGCGCGCGATGACTTCTTCGCGCAGCTGGGCTTCCATGTCCGGCGTCACGGGACGGCCCGACTTGGCAACCTGCTGGGCCAGCGAGTCCAGGCGGGTTTTTGGAACGGCCTTGCCGTTGACGATGGCCAGGTTCTGCGCCATCACGCCTTGAGCGCCAAAGGCCAGCAGGCCCGCAACGGCGGTGGCCAGTAAAAATTGTTTCTTCATGATGTCTTGCAGTCCTTTGATGAATGCTGTGGATGTCTGGATGATGCCCGGCCTTCGCGGCCGAAATTCCGGGGGCGCCGCCAGGTTTCAGGGTGACTCGATGATCTCGATCGCCACGGCGTGCAGGCCCTGGTCAATGAAATTTTGCAGTGCATCATACACAAGCCGGTGCCGCGCCACCCGGCTTTGGCCGGTAAACAGCGGGCTCGCGATGCGGATGCGGAAATGGGTGCCGAAGCCTTCGGCGTTGGCGCCGGCATGCCCGGCGTGGGCGGCGCTTTCATCGAGCACTTCCAGCCGCGTGGGCTGCAGCCGCGCTTGGAGCTGCTGCTCGATTTCCGCGGTGCGCACGGGCAGGGCGCTGGAAAGGGCTGCGGTCATGGCGTGGTGCCGGGTTTGATGTGCTTGTTGAGGTAAATCGCCTGCGCCAGCACAAACACCACCATCAGGCCCAGGCCGCCGAAGAGCTTGAAGTTGACCCAGGTGGCGGTGGGGAAATTGAAGGCCACCCACAGGTTGAGGATGCCCATCACGGCGAAAAAGCCGACCCAGCTCAGGTTGACCACGCGCCAGATCGCGTCCGGCAAGGCCATCTGCGCGCCCATGATCGATTTGATGCCGTTTTTCTTGAAGACCAGCTGGCCGACCAGCAGGGCCGTGCCCATGACCCAGTAGAGCACCGTGGGCTTCCACTTGATGAAGTTCTCGCTGTGAAAGTAGATCGTGGCGCCGCCCAGCACGGTGACAAGTCCCAGGCTCACCCACAGCATGGTGTCGACCTTTTTGCCGCGCGCCTTGAGCCAGAGGATTTGCGCCAGCGTGGCGATGATCACCACCACGGTCGCCAGCAGCACGGGCGCTTCAGTGGCGCCCACCACGCCGCCAGACACCATGAAACCCAGCCATTCGGTGGCGGTAGAGGCGGCCCAGTCCTTGTGGCCTTCGGCGTACTTGAACATGCCGAAGAACAGCGCTATCGGCAAAAAGTCGAAAAGAATTTTCATGTGCTGATTATCTGGCCTAAGGGCAGGCCCTTGAATGATCCCCGGCCGGGCGCACGGCCCGGCCCCAAAGCCTTTCCCGCTTCAGGCTTTTGATTTGAAGTCCAGGGAGGCGGAATTCATGCAGTAGCGCAGGCCGGTTGGGCTCGGCCCATCGGGAAACACGTGGCCCAGATGCGCGCCACAGCTGGCGCACACCGTTTCGGTGCGCACCATGCCGTGCTTGCGGTCCACGATTTCCTCGATCGCGCCCGGCACCGCTTCCTCGGAAAAGCTGGGCCAGCCGCAACCCGCGTCGAATTTGGTTTCCGACTCGAAGAGCTTGGCGCCGCAGCAGATGCAGTGGTAGCTGCCGTCAGCCCAGACGGCCTCGTATTTGCCGGTGTAGGGGCGTTCGGTGGCGGCGTGGCGGGTGACTTCAAAGGCGGCCGGTTCGGCCCCTTTTTCGGCCAGCAGGGCTTTCCATTCGGCGTCGGTTTTCTGGATCTTGGCGCTCATGTTCTAGGTCCTGAGAGTGTTGACTTTGATGTTACGAACTGCAACTGATTTCAATCGATGAAGCCCAGTCCGGCGGGAAACCGGCAAAGCTGTCATGGCCGGGATGTTCCTCACATGGGGACTGCAGCAGGGCAAGCAAGGTATCGACACCCGAAAAGTCTTTTAGTTTCGCGGCGCGTATGGCTTCCTCGCCCAGATGGTTGCGCAGCACGAATTTCGGGTTGTTCCTCTGCATCAAAGCGGCCCGCAGTTCGGGGTCGGCGCCGGCCCGCCGTTCCGAATACTGCAGGGCCCAGGCATTGAAGGATTCGCGGTCGAAAAACAGGTCGCGCACCGGCTCATGGCCGCTTTGCGGCGTGAAGCCGTTCAGGCGCCGCCAGAAGATGCTGTAGTCGGCCTTGTTGGCGGCCAGCAGCTTGAAGGTGTCGTCCACCAGGGCCTTGTCCTCGGGCCGCTCGTCCGCCAGGCCCAGCTTGCCGCGCATGCGGGCGTACAGGGCCTCGGGGAACAGGGTTTTGTAGGGTTCCAGTGCGGCCAGTGCCAGTTCCTGCTCGCCGATCAGCGGCAGCAGGGCCTGGCCCAGGCAGAACAGGTTCCAATAAGCCATATTGGGTTGCCGGTTGTAGGCATAGCGGCCCTGGGCATCCGAATGGTTGCAGATGTGGCCGGGGTCGAAGGCATCCAGGAACTGGAAGGGTCCGTAGTCGATGGTCAGCCCCAGGATGCTCATGTTGTCGGTGTTCATCACGCCGTGGCAAAAGCCAACCGCTTGCCACGCCGCCATCAAATGCGCCGTGCGCTCGCTGACAGCCTCCAGCAGCGCCGCATAGGGCTGCGGCGCTTCGCGGCAGGCGGGGTAGAAGCGGTCTATCACGTAGTCGGCGAGCGTCTTAAGCTGGGCGTGCTGGCCGGTATAGCTGAAGTGCTCGAAATGGCCGAAGCGGATAAAGCTGGGCGCGGTGCGCGTCACCACGGCAGCGGTTTCGATTTCCTCGCGCCGCACCGGCGCGTCGGAACCCGTGACGCACAGCGCCCGCGTGGTCGGGATGCCCAGGCCGTGCATGGCTTCGGAACACAAAAATTCACGGATCGAACTGCGCAGCACGGCCCGGCCGTCGCCCATACGGGAATAGGGGGTCTGGCCCGCGCCCTTGAGCTGGATTTCCTGCGGCCCGAGCGGGGTGTCTATTTCGCYCAGCAGCAGCGCGCGGCCGTCGCCCAACTGCCCGGCCCAGACGCCGAACTGGTGGCCGCTGTAGACGCTGGCCAGGGGCCGAGAGCCCGGCAACAGGCGATTGCCCGTGAGGGCCTCCAGCGTGTCCGCTGATTCGAGCCAGCTGTCTTCGAGCCCGAGTTCGCGCGCCAGCGCGCGGCTTTTGCCGACCCAGTAGGGCGAGGGCAGGGGTGTGGGCTGAAGCTCGGTGTAGAAGTCCGGGCCCAGGCCGGCGAAGCTGTTGCGCCAAGCCAGGGTGTCGCCGGTGGCCGCGGTATCGGGCGCTGAAAGGTTTGCGGAGGTCATGGGCAAATTGTCCCCTACCTGACATGGGCCCGTGAATTCACGGGCAATCCCGCATGACCGTGCCGCTGTGCTGCGGCATGATGGGCCGCTTGCGGATGTTTACGTAAAACAATGGAGACTCTTGATGCTCGGGTTAATGCAAAGCCAGCCACTGCTAATTTCCGGTTTGATCGAATTTGCGGAACGCCACCACGGCGACGCGGAAATCGTCTCCCGGCGGGTTGAAGGCGACATCCATCGCTACACCTACAAAGACCTCGGCCAGCGCGCGCGCCGCGTCGCCAGGGCACTGGACGGCCTCAAGCTGGCCTTCAGCGACCGCGTCGCCACGCTGGCCTGGAACGGCTACCGCCACCTGGAGCTTTATTACGGCGTGAGCGGCTCGGGCCGCGTGCTGCATACCATCAACCCGCGCCTTCACCCTGACCAGATCGCCTGGATCGCCAACCACGCCGAAGACCAGGTGCTGTGCTTCGACCTGAGCTTTCTGCCGCTGGTGCAGGCCGTGCACGCCCGCTGCCCGAGCATCAAACACTACATCGCGCTGTGCGACGCCGACAAGCTGCCGGCCGATTCCGGCATCCCGAATCTGCAAAGTTATGAAAGCTGGATAGGCGCGCAAGCGGCCGATTACGACTGGCCCAGCTTTGACGAGAACACCGCTTCGAGCATGTGCTACACCAGCGGCACCACGGGCAACCCCAAGGCCGCGCTCTACAGCCACCGCTCCAGCACGTTGCATGCCTATGCGGCCGCGCTGCCCGACGTCATGTGCATCTCCGCGCGCGACGCCATCCTGCCGGTCGTGCCCATGTTCCACGTCAATGCCTGGGGCATTCCGTACTCGGCCGCGCTGACCGGCGCCAAGCTGGTGTTCCCGGGCCCGGCGCTGGATGGCAAGTCGATCTATGAGCTGATCGAGGCCGAGAAGGTCACCTATGCGGCCGGCGTTCCCACGGTGTGGCAGATGCTGCTGACCCATATGAAACCCCCCGGCCTGAAATTCTCGACCCTGAAGCGCACCGTCATCGGCGGCTCGGCCTGCCCGCCGGCCATGATCAATGCCTTCCGCGAAGACTACGGCGTCGAAGTGCTGCACGCCTGGGGTATGACCGAAATGAGCCCGCTGGGCACGCTGTGCAATCTCAAGAACAAGCACGACGCGCTGTCCGACGCGGAAAAAATGAAGATACGCCTCAAGCAGGGGCGTGCCATCTATGGCGTCGACATGAAGATCGTCGACCCCGACGGCAAGGAATTGCCCTGGGACGGAAAAGTCTTCGGTGACCTCTACGTCAAGGGCCCGTGGATCGTGCGCGAATACTTCAAAGGCGAGGGCGGCGACCCGCTGGTGGACGGCTGGTTCCCCACGGGCGACGTCGGCACCATAGACCCCGACGGCTACCTGCAGATCACCGACCGCAGCAAGGACGTCATCAAGTCAGGCGGCGAATGGATCAGCTCCATCGAGGTCGAGAACATCGCCGTGGCGCATCCGGCCGTGGCCATGGCCGCCTGCATAGGCGTGACCCACCCCAAGTGGGATGAGCGGCCCATCGTGGCGGTGGTCAAAAAGCCCGGCATGGACGTCACGCGCGAAGAGTTGCTGCGCTTCTACGAGGGCAAGACCGCGAAATGGCAAATCCCCGACGACGTCGTTTTTGTCGACGCCATCCCCCTGGGCGCCACCGGCAAGATGCTCAAGACCAAGCTGCGCGAGCAATTGAAGGATTACAAATTGCCACCGTCCTAAGCGCGGCCTTAGAGTGGAGTAGGGGTATTAATCAAGCGGGGGCCGCGGGACTGGCTTTGCCAGACCGCAGGCGCAGCGCCCCCTCGGGGGGCAGAGAGTTACACGAAGTGAACGAACGTGGGGGCTTTAGCTCTGGTCACATCTGTGACATCGGCTAGGGCATTCCCTGACGCAGTGCAACATTTTTTGACCTAACCTGTGCCGGTTCCCCCGTTAGATTTCGTTCGCAAATTCATAATTTTCAGGAGACAAGGGATGACAACCCAAACCCGATTTTTCGCTCGGCACGCCGGCGTTGCCATGGCGGTGTCCGCCATGCTTTACAGCGGCATGACGCTGGCCCAGGCGCCGGCAGCCAAGGCCGCCGCACCGGCCAAGGCTGCCACCGCCGCGCCCGCCGCCGGCGGTGCGGTCAACCTGAACCAGACCGTCAAGATCGCCTGGCTGGACCCGCTGTCCGGCCTGATGGCGGCAGTCGGCACCAACCAGCTCAAAGGCTTCCAGTTCCTGGCTGAGCAGTTCAGCAAAAAGAACAAGGCCGGCGTGAAGTTCGAGATCATCGGCATCGACAACAAGCTGAGCCCGCAGGAAACCACCAACGCGCTGAAGTCCGCCATCGACCAGGGTGCGCGCTACGTGGTGCAGGGCAATGGCTCCGGCCCGGCGCTGGCCATCATGGACGCGCTGTCCAAGTACAACGAACGCAATCCCGGCAAGGAAGTCGTCTACCTCAACTACGCCGCGGTGGACCCCGACCTCACCAACAGCAAGTGCGAGTACTGGCACTTCCGCCTGGACGCCGACACCTCCATGAAGATGGAAGCCCTGACGGCCTTCATGAAGGACCAGCAGGACATCAAGAAGGTCTACCTGATCAACCAGAACTACTCGCACGGCCAGCAGGTCGCCAAGTTCGCCAAAGCCAACCTGGCCAGCAAGCGCCCCGACATCCAGATCGTCGGCGAGGACCTGCACCCGCTGGCGCAGGTGCGCGACTTCGCACCCTACATCGCCAAGATCAAGCAGTCGGGCGCCGACACCGTGATCACCGGCAACTGGGGTTCCGACCTCTCGCTGCTGGTGAAGGCCGCCAACGAGGCGGGCCTGAACAACGTCAAGTTCTACACCTACTACGCCGGCGTCACCGGCACGCCGACCGCGCTGGGCGCGGCCTCGGCCGGCCGGGTCTACATGGTGTCCTACAACCACCTCAACATGGGCGGCGAGATCCAGCAGATCCAGGCCGAGTACAAGAAGAAGTTTAACGACGACTTCTACACCGGCGCGATCTTCCACGCCTTCACCATCCTGACCGAAGCGATGGCGCAGACCAAGTCGACCGAGCCGGCCGTAGTGGCCAAGGCCATGGAAGGCCTGCGCTTCAAGAGCTTCAACGGCGACGTCGAGATGCGCAAGACCGACCACCAGCTGCAGCAGGGCCTCTACATCGACAAATGGGAAAAAGCCGGCGGCAAATACCCCTACGATGCCGAGAACACGGGCTACACCTTTGTGCCGGTCAAATACTATGAGCCCTATGTGGCCAGCACGCCCACCTCGTGCCAGATGAAGCGCCCGGGGTGATCCCGGCGTCCCGCTGACGGACACAGGCCCGATCCGAGTTCGGGCCTTTTTTTCATCCGGCTTTTTCCAACAGGCGCTTATCGATGAATCTGGAATCCTTCACCATCGCGATGCTCAACGGCCTCAGCTACGGCTTGCTGCTGTTCATGCTCAGTTCCGGCCTGACGCTGATCTTCAGCATGATGGGCGTGCTCAATTTCGCGCACGCGTCCTTCTACATGGTCGGCGCCTATATCGCCTACAGCACCTCGCAGGTCATAGGCTTCTGGTGGTCGCTGCTGGTGGCGCCGCTGCTGGTGTTTGTGATGGGCGCGGCCTTCGAGCGCTTTTGCCTGCGCAAGGTGCACAAGTTCGGCCACGTGCCCGAGCTGCTGGTCACCTTCGGGCTGTCCTACCTGCTGCTGGAGCTGGTGCAGCTGGTCTGGGGCCGCTCGGCCGTCAACTACGTGCTGCCCGAAGGCCTGCAGGGGCYGCTGTTCACGGTGTTCGGCACCAACTTCCCGAAATCGCGCGCCTTCATCATGTTCATCTCGCTGGCCATGCTGGCCGGCATCTGGCTGCTGCTCACGCGCACCCGCATAGGCCTGGTCATCCAGGCCGCGCTCACGCATCCTGAAACCGTGGAGGCGCTGGGTCACAACGTGCCGCGCGTCTTCATGCTGGTCTTCGGCGGCGGCGCGGCGCTGGCCGGCCTGGCCGGCGTCATAGGAGGCAACACCTTCATCACCGAGCCCGCCATGGCCGGCTCGGTCGGCGCCATCATCTTTGTGGTTGTGGTGGTGGGCGGCATGGGTTCGCTGAGCGGCGCCTTCCTGGCTTCGCTGCTGATAGGCCTGATCCAGACCTTCGCGATCCAGATGGACCAGTCGCTGATCACGCTTTTGGGGCACTTCAAGTACGTGGTGACGCCTGAAACCTTTGGCTACCCCTTGCTCAAGCTCACGATTTCGCAGGTGGCGCCGATATTGCCCTTCCTGTTCCTGGTGCTGATCCTGATCTTCCGGCCCAAGGGCCTGCTCGGTACGCGGGAAGGATGAGGCTGCAAGAAATGTCCACCCCGTACCACCAATTCAAACCCTACAACGTCGGCCGCTGGCTGCTGTGGTCGCTGTACGCGTTGCTGCTCATCGTCGCGCCCATGATGTTCAAGAGCAGCCTGGCGCTGACCATGCTGTCGCAGGCCGGCTACCTGGTCATCATCTGCCTGAGCTACAACATCCTGCTGGGGCAGGGCGGCATGCTGAGTTTCGGCCATGCGGTCTATGCCGGGCTGGGTTCCTTCCTGGCCGTGCATGCGATGAACCTGGCTGCCAAAGGCACGTTCTACATCCCGCTGCCGCTGATCCCGCTGGTGGGCGGCCTGTCGGGCCTGTTCTTCGCCGTGCTGTTCGGCTACGTCACCACCAAGAAGGCTGGCACCACCTTTGCCATGATCACGCTGGGCGTGGGCGAGCTGGTGTTCGCCATGTCGCTGATGTTCCCCGAGTTCTTCGGCGGGGAGGGCGGCATCACCACCAACCGGGCCTACGGCAAGCCGGTGTTCGGCATCAGCTTCGGCCCGCAGATCCAGGTTTATTACCTGATTGCTTTTTACTGCTTCATCTGTACGGCAGCCATGTTCGCCTTTACCCGCACGCCGCTGGGCCGGATTTTGAACGCCGTGCGCGACAACCCCGAGCGTGTGGAGTTCATCGGCTACAACACTCAGCGCGTGCGCTACTACGCCTTCATCTTCGCTGGTTTTTTCGCCGGCATAGGTGGTGGGCTGGCGGCCATCAATTCCGAGATCGTCACCGCCGAAGTCGTGAGCGCCGTGCGCTCGGGCAGCCTGCTGCTGTTCACCTTCCTGGGCGGGGCGACCTTCTTTTTCGGCCCCATCATCGGCGCCGGCCTGCTGGTGCTGGCGCTGATCCTGCTGTCGGAACTGTCCATGGCCTGGCTGCTGTACGTGGGCCTGGTCTTCCTTTTCATGGTGATGTATGCGCCCGGCGGTATCGCCAGCCTGATCATGATGAATTTGCGCATAGCCTCCTTCGGCAGGCTCAGGGAGTTGTGGGTGGGCTACCTGGGCCTGGCCGTGACGGCCTTCGCTGCGCTGGCCGGCGCGGCCGCCATGGTGGAGATGGTCTACCACCTGCAGCTCAACGCGGCGCTGGGCCCGGAGCTCGGCTTCATGGGCGTGCGCCTCAACGCGACCAACCTCAACAGCTGGCTGGGCGCGGGTTTTGTGCTGGCCACCGGGCTAGGCCTGTTCGAGCTCACTCGCCGCCAATTCCTCACGCAATGGGGCCAGATACAAGATGACATTGAAAAAGAAATCAAGCGGAGGGAACTGCTGTGAGCGCCATCACCTGTTCGCTTGAACTCAAAGACCTGCGCAAGAACTTCGGCAAGACCGAAATCATCCGCGGCGCCAACCTGCAGGTGCAGGCCGGTGAGCGCGTCGCCATCATCGGCCCCAACGGCGCCGGCAAGTCGACCTTGTTCAACCTCATCAGCGGCCGCTTTGAGCCCACCAGCGGCGAAGTGTTGCTTAACGGCCAGCGGATCGACGGCAAGAAGCCGTTTGAAATCAACCGCCTGGGTTTGTCGCGCAGCTTCCAGATCACCAACATCTTCCCCAAGCTCAGCGTGTTYGARAACCTGCGCTGCGGYGTGCTKTGGAGCCTRGGCTACAAATACACCTTCTTCCGCTTCCTGGCCGACCTCGACGACGCCAACGAGCGCGCCGAGCAGTTGATGGCCATGATCAAGCTCGACAAAAAACGCGACGTACTGGCCACCAACCTGACCTACGCCGAGCAGCGCGCGCTCGAAATCGGCATCACCATCGCCGGCGGCGCCAACGTCATCCTGCTCGACGAACCCACGGCCGGCATGAGCCGCTCGGAGACCAGCCGCTTCATCAGCCTGATCAAGGAAGTCACCGTGGGCAAGACCCTGCTGACGGTGGAGCACGACATGGGCGTGGTGTTTGGCCTGGCCGACAAGATCGCGGTGGTGGTCTACGGCGAAATCATTGCCTATGACACGCCCGAAGCCGTGCGCGCCGACCAGCGTGTGCAAGAAGCGTATCTCGGCTCGTCCGTCGCCGATGCCCAAGCACATGGAGGTGGCCACTGATGCTGCATATACAAAACCTCCACGCCTTCTACGGCAAAAGCCACGTGCTGCATGGCGTGCATTTCGACGTGCAGCCCGGCCAGATCGTCGCGCTGCTGGGCCGCAACGGCTCGGGGCGCTCCACCACGGCCAAGGCCATCATGGGCCTGGTCGACTGCCAGGGTTCCATCCTCTGGAAAAAGCAGGAGATCGTCGGCAAGAAGGCTTACCAGATCGCCCACCTGGGGATTGGTTATGTGCCCGAAAACCGCGACATCTTCCCCAAGCTCACGGTGCACCAGAACCTGCTGCTGGGCCAGAAGGGCTCCGGCAAGGGCTCGCGCTGGTCGTTTGAAGACATGTACCAGATGTTCCCCAGGCTGCGCGAACGCCAGCACACCGAGGCCGGCGTGCTCTCGGGCGGCGAGCAGCAGATGCTCACGCTGTGCCGCACGCTGATGGGCGACCCCGACCTCATCATCATCGATGAGCCCACCGAGGGCCTGGCGCCCAAGATCGTCGAACTGGTGGGCCAGTATTTGCAGACGCTGAAGGCCAAGGGCATTTCGGTGCTGCTGATCGAGCAGAAGCTGACGATTGCCATGGCGATCTCCGACCGCGCGCTGGTCATGGGCCACGGCAGCATCGTGTTTGACGGCACGCCCGACGGCCTGCGGGCCGACGCCTACATCCGCAAGGAATGGCTCGAGGTGTAAAAAACCGTGTGGATTGCGGTGGGCATGTCACCGCTGGGACAAAAATAGACCAAACAGTCCAACCCGGGACTTGTGCCGTCACAAACGCCCCCTACAATGGAAAAAGAACGGTCGTACTTTTTTGACGGCCGCGCAGGGCTTGCAGGGCTCAACGCCAGCCGAGACAACTGAACAACTGAAACTCCCATCAAGGAAAGAAGCAGCAATGACCACCCTTTACGAAGTTCACGGCAGCGTGGCCGTCATCACCCTGAGCAACCCTCCCGTCAACGGCCTGGGCCATGACACGCGCCTGAGCCTGACCGACAACCTGCAAAAAGCCAATGCCGATGCGGCCGTCAAGGCCATCGTGGTCACCGGCGCCGGCAAGGCTTTCTCGGGTGGTGCCGACATCAAGGAGTTCGGCACGCCCAAGGCACTGTCCGAGCCCAACCTGCTCAGCGTGATCCGCGCGGTCGAGAATTCCGCCAAGCCCGTCGTCGCGGCCATCCATTCGGTCTGCATGGGCGGCGGCCTGGAACTGGCCCTGGGCTGCCACTACCGCATCGCGGCGCCCGGCACCAACATCGCCCTGCCTGAAGTCAAGCTGGGCCTGTTGCCCGGCGCCGGCGGCACGCAGCGCCTGCCGCGCGTGCTCGGCGTGGAGCCAGCCCTGAACATGATCGTGAGTGGTGAACCCGTCAAGAGCGAACTGCTCGCGCAAATCCCCGGCCAGAAGCTGTTCGACAAGCTCGCTGCCTCGCCCGAGTCGCTGGCCCAGGAAGCCCTGGCCTTCGCGCAATCGATTTCCGACACCCGGCCGCTGCCGCTGGTGCGCGAACTGCGCGCCAAGCATCCCAACGGCGACGCCTACTTCCAGTTCGCCCGCAACATGGTCAAGGGCATGGCCAAGAACTTCCCCGCGCCGCTCAAGTGCGTGGACGCCGTGGAAGCCGCAACCAAGCGGAAGTTCGAAGACGGCATGGCCTTTGAACGCGAGCTCTTCATCAACCTGATGTGGACGCCCGAAAGCCGCGCGCTGCGCCACATCTTCATGGCCGAACGCGCCGCCTCCAAGATCCCCGACGTGCCGGAAGACACGCCCAAGCGCGAGATCAATTCGGTCGCCGTGATCGGCGCCGGCACCATGGGTGGCGGCATCGCGATGAACTTCCTGAATGCCGGCATCCCGGTCAAGATCCTCGAGATGAAGCAGGAGGCGCTGGACAAAGGCCTGGGCATCATCCAGAAGAACTACGAAGCCCAGGTCAAGAAGGGCAAGCTCAAGCAGGACAAGTACGAGCAGCGCATGGGCCTGCTCAGCACCACGCTGAGCTACGACGACCTGAAAGACGCCGACCTCGTGATCGAGGCGGTGTTTGAAGAGATGGGCGTCAAGGAAAAAGTCTTTAAAGAACTGGACCGCGTGATGAAGCCGGGCGCCATTCTGGCCTCCAACACCTCCACACTCGACGTCAACAAGATCGCCGACTTTACCAAGCGCCCGCAAGACGTGGTCGGCCTGCATTTCTTCAGCCCCGCCAACGTGATGAAGCTGCTGGAAGTGGTGCGCGGCGCCAAGACCGGCAAGGACGTGCTGGCCACCGTGATGGCCGTGGGCAAGAAGATCAAGAAGACAGCGGTTGTGTCGGGCGTTTGCGACGGCTTTATCGGCAACCGCATGATCGAGCAGTACGGCCGCCAGGGCGGTTTCCTGCTCGACGAAGGCTGCACGCCCGAGCAGGTCGACAAGGCCRTSGAGAAATTCGGCWTKGCCATGGGSCCSTTCCGCATGGGCGACCTGGCCGGCAACGACATYGGCTGGGCCATCCGCAAGCGCCGCTAYWCSGAAAAGCCKGAYATGAAGTACAGCAAAACGGCCGACCTGCTCTGTGAAAAGGGCCGCTTCGGCCAGAAGACCGGTGCCGGCTGGTACGACTACGTGCCCGGCAAGCGCGACGCGATCCCGAACGCCGAGGTCGTCAAGATGATCGAGGACCACCGCAAATCGCTGGGCATCACGCCGCGCAAGATATCCGACGAGGAAATCGTGCAGCGCCTGGTGTTCTCGCTGGTGAATGAAGCCGCGCACATCCTGGAAGAGGGCATCGCCTCCAAGGCCAGCGACATCGACATGGTCTACATCATGGGCTACGGCTTCCCGGTCTACCGCGGCGGCCCCATGTTGTACGCCGACCAGCTCGGCCTCTTCAACGTGGTGCAAAGCATGAACCGCTTCGCCCAGAACCCGCTGGACGATGCCAAATTCTGGAAGCCCGCGCCGCTGCTGGCCAAGCTGGCGGCCGAAGGCAAAACCTTCAACCAGTCCACCTGATCCGCCTAGATCAACGTTCAGACAACGCACCAGATTCCGGAGATTTCCATGACTTCAGCAGTAATCGTTTCCACCGCACGCACCCCCCTGGCCAAAAGCTGGAAGGGCTCCTTCAACATGACGCATGGCGCCACCCTGGGCGGCCACGCCGTCGAGCACGCGCTCAAGCGCGCCGGCATCGAGGCGGCAGAAGTCGATGACGTGATCATCGGCTGCGCCACACCCGAAGGYGCKACCGGCGCCAACATCGCGCGCCARRYCGCSCTKCGCGCCGGYTGCCCCGTCACCGTSTCGGGCATGACGGTCAACCGTTTCTGCTCGTCCGGCCTGCAGACCATCGCCCTGGCGGCCCAGCGCGTGATCGCCGGCGAAGCCGACATCTACGTGGCCGGCGGCGTCGAAAGCATCTCCTGCGTGCAGCAGGAAATGAACACCCATATGCTGCAGGAAAGCTGGCTGGCCAAGAACAAGCCCGAGATCTACTGGAACATGCTGCAGACCGCCGAGCAGGTCGCCAAGCGCTACAACATCTCGCGCGACCGCATGGACGAATACGGCGCGCTGAGCCAGCAAAAAGCCACGGCCGCGCTGGCCGCCGGCTTGTTTGAAGCCGAAATCGCGCCCATCACCGTGACGGCCGGTGTGGCCGACAAAATCATGGGCCTGACCACCAAGCAGGTCACCGTCAGCAAGGACGAGGGCATTCGCGAAGGCACGACCAAGGAAGGCATCAGCGGCATCAAGCCGGCCATTCCCGGCGGTGTGATCGCGGCCGGCAATGCCAGCCAGTTCTCCGACGGCGGCGGTGCCGTGGTCGTCATGAACGAAACCCTCGCCGAAAAGAAGGGCCTCAAGCCCCTGGGCCGCTTCCTCGGCTTTGCCGTCGCCGGTTGTGAACCCGACGAGATGGGTATTGGCCCGGTCTTCGCCATTCCAAAGGTGCTGGCCAAGCTGGGCCTGAAGATCAGCGACATCGACCTGTGGGAACTCAACGAAGCCTTCGCCGTGCAGGTGCTGTACTGCGCCGACAAGCTGGGCATCCCGATGGACAAGCTCAACGTCAATGGCGGCGCGATTGCCGTCGGCCACCCTTACGGCGTGACCGGCCAGCGCCTGACCGGCCACGCGCTGATCGAAGGCAAGCGCCGCGGCGCCAAGCGCGTCTGCGTGACCATGTGCATCGGCGGCGGCATGGGCGCGGCCGGCGTTTACGAAGTCCTTTAAACCGGGCGAACACCATGAATGAAACCCTGCTCCTTCAGAAAGGGCAGGCGTTTCCTGCCTTGCCGCCCGCCCTTGCGCCGGGGAGGCCGTCATGAGCCTCAGGCCCACCCTCGACTTCCTGCTTTACCACTGGCTGGACGCCGAGTCGCTGAACCAGCGCCCGCGCTTCGCCGACCATTCGCGCGAGACCTTTGATGCGGTCTTCGACACCTGCGAGCGCATCGCGCGCGAGAAATACGCGCCTTTCAACCGCACGGTGGACATGCAGGAGCCGCATTTCGACGGCGAAAAAGTCATACTCCCGCAAGCCACACACGACGCGCAGAAAGCCTATGCCGAATCCGGCATGCTCAGCGCCGCACAGGACTATGACGTCGGTGGCATGCAGCTGCCCTATACCGTGGAAGCGGCGGCCAATGCCTTCTTCGCGATGGCTTCGGTCAGCATAGGCTCGGGCCTGTTGACCACCGGCAACGCCAACCTGCTGATGGTGCATGGCACCGAGCTGCAAAAGGAAGTTTTCGCCAAGAATGAGTTCTCGGGCCGCTTCTCGGGCACCATGTGTCTGTCCGAGCCGCAGGCCGGCTCCTCGCTGAGCGACGTGACCACGCGGGCCGTGCCCGACGGTGAGGGCTTTGAGGCCGATCCGCTGGGTGCGCGTTACCGCCTCAAGGGCAACAAGATGTGGATTTCGGCCGGCGAGCACGAGCTCACCGACAACATCATCCACCTGGTGCTGGCCAAAATACCGGGGCCGGACGGCAAACTGATCGCCGGCACACGCGGCATTTCGCTGTTCATCGTGCCCAAGAAGATGGTCGATACCCGAGGTGAACTCACCGGCGTGCGCAACGACGTGGCGCTGGCGGGCCTGAACCACAAGCTGGGCTGGCGCGGCACCACCAACACGCTGCTCAACTTCGGCGAAGGCAAGTATCCGGTGGACGGCCGGGCCGGCGCCGTCGGCTACCTGGTGGGTAAGCCGCATGAAGGCCTGCGCTGCATGTTCCACATGATGAACGAGGCGCGCATAGGCGTGGGCACGGCTGCGACCATGCTGGGCATGGCGGGTTATTACGCCAGCCTTGATTACGCCAAAAACCGGCCGCAGGGCCGGCCGGTGGGTGTGGGCGGCAAGGACGCCTCCCAGCCGCAGATCCGCATCATCGAACACGCCGACGTCAAGCGCATGCTGCTGGCGCAAAAAGCCTATTGCGAAGGCGCGCTGGCGCTGGAGCTGTACTGCGCGCGCCTGGTCGACGAACACCACACGGCCGGCGGCCAGGCCGCCGACGACGCGCGCCTGCTGCTCGAGGTGCTGACGCCGATCGCCAAAAGCTGGCCCAGCGAATGGTGCCTGGAGGCCAATTCCCTGGCCATCCAGGTGCACGGCGGCTACGGCTACACGCGCGACTTCCCGGTGGAGCAGTACTGGCGCGACAACCGCCTGAACATGATCCACGAGGGCACGCACGGCATCCAGGCCATGGACCTGCTGGGCCGCAAGGTGCTRATGGAAGGGGGCAGGGGGCTGCAGCTGCTGGCCGGACGCATCAACGCCACGATTGAAAAAGCCATACAGCGGCCCGAACTCGCGGTGCACGCGAATGCGCTGGGCAAGGCGCTGCAGCACGTGGGCAGCGCCACCAAGGCGGCCTGGGCCACCGGCGAGCCGGGCGAGGCCCTGGCCAATGCGGTACCCTATATGCAGGCCTTCGGCCACACCGTGCTGGCGTGGCTGTGGCTGGACGTGGCGCTGGCCAGCCTTTCCTTACCGCAGGATGCACCGCGCACGGGAAGAATGGGGGCCATGCGCTACTTTTATCATTACGAATTACCGAAGATCGACGCCTGGCTCAAGGTGGTTGAAAACCGCGACCTGACCTGCGCCGACCTGCCCGAGGAGGCTTTTTAATGGCATTTTTCAAACCGTCCGCCGACCCTGTTTCCAACAAGAACGTGGCGCGCCTGCAGGCCCTGATCTGGGTGCTGATCTACGGCGGGCTGCTGACGCTGGTGCTGGGCCTGTCGGTCGAACGCGTGGACGACGCCATCGGCTGGTCCATGGTGGTCGCCGGCGGGGTCGTCGCGGCGGTGGGTTTTGTGCTGATCTACGTGCGTTCGCGCATCAACGTGGGGCCCTGAGCGGCGCCCAAAGCCAAGTCGCCGCCATGACAGCAGGGACTGCGACGGCCTCGATGTTGTGCCAATATGGCGAAGTCCAACGCAAGTGAAAACATCGCAGCCGCGGCTGCCTGACACCAACCTCATTTCAACATCATCATCCACGCCCGGCATAAAAGGGCGATGCATGAACAACACTCCAGGAGACCCTCCATGACCCGTACCATCCAGCAACTGTTCGACCTCAAAGGCAAGACCGCCCTCGTGACCGGCGGCTCGCGCGGCCTGGGCCTGCAACTGGCCCAGGCGCTGGGCGAAGCCGGCGCCAAGGTCATCCTGAGCTCGCGCAAGGCTGAAGACCTCATCGAGTCCGCCGCTGAACTGAAAGCCGCCGGCATTGACGTCGACTGGATTGCCGCCGACTGCTCGAAAGAAGAAGACATCCGCGCGCTGGCCGACGAGGCCATCAAGCGCCTGGGCCACGTCGACATCCTGGTCAACAACGCCGGCGCCGCCTGGGGCGCGCCCGCCGAAGACCACCCGGTCGAAGCCTGGGACAAGGTCATGAACCTCAACATCCGCGGTTACTTCATCCTGAGCCAGCACATCGCCAAGCACAGCATGATCGCGCGCAAGTCCGGCCGCATCATCAACGTGGCCTCCATCGCCGGCCTGGGCGGCAACCCGCGCGAGATGACCACCGTGGCCTACAACACCTCCAAGGGCGCCGTCGTCAACTTCACGCGCGCGCTGGGCTGCGAATGGGGCAAGTACAACATCACCGTCAACGCCATCTGCCCAGGCTTTTTCCCGAGCAAGATGACCGTGGGCACGCTGAAAGCGCTGGGCGAGGAAAAACTCGCCTCGCACGCGCCGCTGGGCCGCCTGGGCGATGACGAGGACCTGAAAGGCCTGTGCGTGCTTTACGCCTCGGACGCCGGCAAACACATCACGGGCCAGTGGCTGGCGGTGGACGGCGGCGTGTCCGTCGTCACTGGCGGCTGAACAAAATGGGCTGGGAGGAAGTCATGGACTTCGGCGCCGACATCCCCTTTGTCAATCACCTGGGCTTTGAGCTCGAGTTGTTCACGGGCGGCGCTTCGGCCATAGGCTATGCGCCCAAAGCCGAGCACCTCAACTCTTTCGCCGTGACGCACGGCGGCGCCATCATGACGCTGCTGGACGTGACCATGGCCACGGCCGCGCGCAGCGTGCAGAAAGACATGGGCGTGGTCACCATCGAGATGAAAACCAGCTTCATGCGTCCGGCGCCCGGCGACGGCAGCCGGCTGACGGCCAGGGGCCGGCTCATGCACCGCACGGCCACCATGGCCTTTACCGAGGCCACGCTTTACGATGTGCTGGGCCAGGCCTGCGCGCATTCGACCGGAACTTTCAAGTACGTCAAACGCAAGCCCGCGGCCGATAAACCGGATTCCTCCGGTGGCGCGATTTCCACGGACTGATATCCGCAGTCATGCCGCAGCCGCGGCACCCAATACACAACAGGAGACCCCCATGCCYATCAATCAGCAAATCCWCCTCGACAACCGTCCCACCGGCGAGGCCAGCGCGAGCAACTTCATGCTGGTCTCCAGCGACACGCCGCCCCTGCAGGACGGCCAGGTGCTGGTGCGCCACCACTACCTGAGCCTGGACCCGTATATGCGCGGCCGCATGAACGACACCAAAAGTTATGCCGCACCGCAGCCGCTGGGCCAGGTAATGATTGGCGGCACGGCCGGCGAGGTGGTCGAAAGCCGCTCGCCCAAATTCCAGCCCGGCGACAAGGTCGTCGGCATGGGCGGCTGGCAGCAGTACAGCGTGGTCAGCGCCGACCAGCCCGGYGCGCTGCGCAAGGTCGACACCACCCACGTGCCGCTGTCGCATTACCTGGGCGCGGTCGGTATGCCCGGCGTGACCGCCTGGTACGGCCTGGTCAAAATCATCGAACCCAAAGCCGGCCAGACCATGGTGATCAGTGCCGCCACCGGCGCCGTGGGCAGCGCCTTTGCCGCACTGTCGAAAGCCCGCGGCTGCCGCACCGTGGGCATCGCGGGCGGACCCGACAAATGCAAATATGCCGTTGATGAACTCGGCTTTGACGCCTGCATAGACTACAAGCTGCACGCCGATGCGGCCTCGCTGTCCAAGGCCTTGCGCGATGCCTGCCCCGACGGCATCGACGGCTATTTCGAGAATGTCGGCGGCATGGTGCTGGACGCCGTGCTGCCGCGCATGAACGCCTTCGGCCGCATCGCGCTGTGCGGCATGATCGCCGGCTACGACGGCCGGCCCATGCCGCTGGCCTACCCGGCATTGATCCTGACCGCCCGCCTCAAGCTGCAAGGTTTTATCGTGGCCGAGCACATGGAAGTCTGGCCCGAAGCGCTCAAGGAACTCGGTACGCTGGTGGGCACCGGCAAGCTGCGCCCGCGCGAAACCGTGGCGCAAGGGATTGAATCGGCCCCCGAGGCCTTTCTTGGATTGCTCAAAGGTAAAAACTTCGGCAAGCAGATCGTCAAGCTCATCTAGATATGTGGCCCCCACGGTCGCGCACTGCGTGTAGCCTGCGGCGT
Source organism: Polaromonas sp. P1_G1 (assembly GCF_056405595.1). Taxonomy (NCBI): domain Bacteria; kingdom Pseudomonadati; phylum Pseudomonadota; class Betaproteobacteria; order Burkholderiales; family Comamonadaceae; genus Polaromonas; species Polaromonas sp. P1_G1. The sequence continues at coordinate 40,587 of NZ_JBFUBU010000006.1, read as the reverse complement.
CTTCCTGCCCCTTTCATGACGAGAGGGGTCGCTGCGCCTGCGGTCTGGCAAAGCCAGTCCCGCGGCCCCGGCTGGCATGAAGAGTCGCTACGTTCACGCACCGTGATCGAACCAGGCTGTGGAAAGGAAAGTGATGAACCCCACCCATGAAGTCTTCAACCAGCCCGCGCCGCTGGCTGACTACAACCTGTTCGAGACCAACCGGCCGCTGCGCGATGCGCTGAAGTTCAACGCGCCCGCGCTGGACACCACAGCGCTGAGGCAGCTCGGCGCCACCTTGGGCAGCAGCGCGATGCAGACCCATGCGCGCCTGGCCAATGTGCACGGGCCGGTGTTGCACAGCCACGACCGCTTCGGCCGGCGTGTGGACCAGGTGGAGTTTCACCCGAGTTATCACGAGCTCATGAAGCTCGCGACGGGCGCGGGCCTGCATGGTTCGCCCTGGAGTGATGAAGACGCCAGCCCGCATGCCAGGCGCGCCGCCGGCTTCATGCTCTTCACCGAACTCGAACCGTCCACCCTGTGCCCCATCTCCATGAGCTACGCGGCCACACCCGCGCTGCGCGGCAACACGGCCATCTACGCCGACTGGGCTCCCAGGCTGGCCAGCCGCGCCTACGACCCTGAACTCAAGCTGTGGCAGGCCAAGGCCGGCCTCACCATGGGCATGGGCATGACSGARAAGCAGGGCGGCTCCGAYGTGCGGGCCAACACCACGCGGGCAGAGCCCGCGGGCCTCGACGGCTGGGGCGAGCGTTATGCCATCACCGGCCACAAATGGTTTTTCTCGGCGCCCATGTGCGACGCCTTCCTGGTGCTGGCCCAGACGCAAAGCGGACTGAGCTGCTTTTTCCTGCCGCGCGTGCTGCCCGACGGCGGCCTCAACGCCATCCGCATCCAGCGCCTCAAGGACAAGCTCGGCAACAAGGCCAACGCAAGCTCCGAGGTGGAGTTCGAAGGCGCGCAGGCCTGGCTGGTCGGCGGCGAGGGCCGCGGCATCCCGCAAATCCTCGAGATGGGCACCATGACGCGGCTGGACTGCGCGCTGGGCACCAGCGGCCTGATGCGCCAGGCGCTGTCCCTGGCGCTGAACCACACCTCGCAGCGCAAGGCCTTCGGCAAGCTGCTGGTGGACCAGCCGCTGATGCGCAACGTGCTGGCCGACCTGGCGCTGGAATCCGAAGCCGCCACGGCGCTGGCAATACGCCTGGCCCGCGCCTTCGACCGCCCGGGCGACGCGCACGAGGCCGCGATGGCGCGCCTGCTGACACCGGTCGCCAAGTTCTGGATCTGCAAACGCGGCAGCCACTTCGCGCAGGAGGCCATGGAATGCCTGGGCGGCAACGGCTATGTGGAGGAGGGCGGCGAAGGCATCATGGCCCGCGTCTACCGCGAGATGCCGCTCAACTCCATCTGGGAAGGCGCGGGCAACATCATGGCGCTCGATTTGCTGCGCGCCCTGCGCAAGGCCGACGCCGTGGCCGCGCTGGCGCAGGAGCTGTCCGCCGCCAAAGGCGCGCACCCGGCGCTGGACAAGCTGGCCGCGGCGCTGCCGACGCGCATCGAAGAGATAGCGACTGAAATCGAGGCACGCCGCCTSGCGCAGGACGTGGCGCTGGCCGTGCAGGCCGCGTTGCTGTTGCAGACGGCGCCCGCGGCCGTTTTTGCCGCCTTTTGTGATTCGCGCCTGGCCGGCAACTGGGGCCAGTCCTTCGGCACACTGGGCGCGGGCACGGATTTCGWCGCCATCATCGCCCGGGCCATGCCCCGCTGAATCAACCCAAACATCCTGGAGACACCCATGAGCGAGCTGATTCTTCACCACTATCCCTCGTCGCCCTTCGCCGAAAAAACACGGCTGATGCTGGGCTACAAAAACCTGGCCTGGAAGTCCGTCATCATCCCGATGATCATGCCCAAGCCCGACGTGGTGGCGCTCACGGGCGGCTACCGCAAGACGCCCATCCTGCAAATCGGCGCCGACATTTATTGCGACACCGCGATGATCAGCGATGTGCTCGAGCATTTGCAGCCCATGCCCAGCGTCTACCCCGAGCCCAGCAAGGGCCTGGCGCGCACGCTCGCGCACTGGGCCGACAACACGCTGTTCTGGACCTCCATGGCCTTCAACACCCAGCCCAAAGGCGCGGCGCAGATTTTTGAAAAAGCGCCGCCCGAAGCCGCGCGCGCTTTCGGCGAAGACCGCAAGGCCATGAGCTTCGGCATGCCGCGCCTGCGCTCCAGCGACGCCGCGGCCGCCTACAAGTCCTACCTGCGGCGCATCTCCGACATGCTGGACGACAGGCCTTTTGTGCTGGGCGACGTGCCCTGCATCGCCGATTTTGCGATGTACCACCCGCTGTGGTTCACGCGCACGCAAACCCCGGTGCTCGCGGGCATCCTCAAGCTCACGCCCGCCGTGCTCGACTGGATGGACCGCATGGCGGCCATAGGCCACGGCAGTTCTGAAAAATCCAGTTCCGGCGACGCCATCGCGGCCGCCGCCGCTGCCACCCCCGCGCCGCTGCACGACGACCTGTTCCAGGACGAACACGGCATCCCGCTCGGCACGCTGGTGCGTATCAGCAGCGAAAGCTTCGGCCCCGAGCCCACAGAAGGCGAGCTGATCGCCGCCACCCGCATGCACTACACGCTGCGCCGCAATGATCCGCGCGCCGGCACGGTGCACGTGCATTTCCCGCGCATAGGCTATTCGCTGAAAGCCGCCACCCCCGAATGACCGGCATCATCACCTGGCGTTTTCTGCCCTTCAGCGCGCTGGACACGCTGGAGCTTTACGAACTGCTGCAGCTGCGCAGCGAGGTCTTTGTGCTCGAACAGGCTTGCGCCTTCCAGGACCTGGACGGCGCCGACACCGAGGCCATGCATCTGCTGGGCGTGCGGGACGGCCGGCTGGCCGCTTATGCGCGCTGTTTTGCCGCCGGCGCCAAGTTTGCCGAGGCCAGCATAGGCCGCGTTGTCACCCACGCCTCGGCGCGCGGCGGCGGAATCGGCCATGTGCTGATGAAAGAGGCGATTGAGCGCCTGCAGGCGCACTGGGGCCCGCAAGCCATACGCATAGGCGCGCAGGCGCGGCTGGAGAAGTTCTACCAGCAGCACGGCTTTGTGAAAAACGGCGAGCCCTATATCGAAGACCGCATACCGCACATTGAAATGCTGCGAGGTGCCTGATTGGCCTGAGTTGCCTGCGTGACACGCGCAGGGACCTGTCTCATGGACAATTTTCGTATTCAAGACATCAAGGAAGACACGCAATGATCACCGACTTCAAAGGCAAAACGGCAGTGCTGACCGGCGCGGGCTCCGGCTTCGGCCTGGAATGCGCACGCCTGGGCGCCAAGCTCGGCATGAACCTGGTGCTGGCCGACGTGCAGCAGGATGCACTGGACAAGGCCGAAGCGGAAATGAAGGCCGCAGGCGCCCAGGTGCTGTCCTTCAAGCTCGACGTTTCCAGCGCCGCGCAAATGGAAGCCATGGGCAAAGCCGTGTTCGAGCGCTTCGGCGCGCCGCACTTCGTCTTCAACAACGCCGGCGTGGGCGCAGGCGGCCTGATCTGGGAAAACAGCCTCAAGGACTGGGAATGGGTGATGGGCGTCAACGTCATGGGCGTGGTGCACGGCGTGCGCATCTTCACGCCCATGATGCTGGAAGCCGCCGCCAAGGACCCGGCCTGGCAAGGCCACATCGTCAACACCGCCAGCATGGCCGGCCTGCTGAACCCACCCAATATGGGCGTCTACAACGTCAGCAAGCATGCCGTGGTTTCCTTGAGCGAAACTCTGTACCAGGACCTGGGCCTCGTCACCGACCAGGTCGGCGCCTCGGTCCTGTGTCCCTTCTTTGTGGCCACCGGCATAGGCATGAGCCACCGCAACCGCCCGGCCGAGCTGGCCAGCGATAAGCCCACCAAAAGCCAGATGATCCAGCAGGCCATGACGGGCAAGGCCGTGGGCTCCGGCAAGGTCACCGCCGCCGACGTGGCAAAGCTGGTCTTCGACGCCATCGCAAACAACCAGTTCTACATCTACAGCCATCCCAAGGCCATCAACTCGGTGCAAACGCGCCTYGAGGACGTGCTACAGGCGCGCAACCCGACCGATCCGTTTGCCGACAAACCCGAGATCGGCCAACAGCTGAAAGCCGCGCTGCGCGGCGCCTGATGCGGCGTATCTGCCTGGCTCTGGCCAGCCTGCTGCTAGCAGGTTTGCCCTGGGCCGTTTCAGCGCAGCAGGCGACCTGCCCTGACGGTAAAAAGGCCGACGGCGTGGAGCGGGCAGGGGACAGCCGGCATTGCCTGGTGATACGCACCTTGGCGCCCGCGCAGGCCTCGGCCCGCGTCACGCCCAAGGTGCTGCTCGTCTTCCTGCACGGCGACAACGGCGGGCGCACGGAGTTGAAGACCGACAGCGGCGCGGCCGCCATGCTCGCGGAAAAAATTCAGGCCGTCACCGTGGCCATGCAACGGCCCGGCTATCGCAGCGACCTCGGTACGTCGGACGGCCAGTCCAGCCCCGGCGACGACGATTACACGCCGCAAAACGTGGACATCGCCGCAGCGGCCCTGGGCCAGTTGCGCGGCCTGAACCCCGGCAAAAAGATCCTGCTGGTTGGCCATTCGGGTGGTGCGGCCATGGCGGCCTTGCTGGCCGGCCGTTTTCCGAGCAGCGCCGACGCCTACCTGCTTGCCGCCTGCCCCTGTGACGTGCCCGCGTGGCGGCAATGGCGCGGCAGCTCGGCCGGCAAGAAGGGCGCCTGGACCAGCCTCTCGCCGCTGGCCGAGGCAGGAAAGGTACCGTCCGGCACGCTGCTCAGCCTGGTGGTCGGCAACAAGGATGAAAACACCTTGCCCCTGTTCAGCGAAAGCTACGCCAGGGCCCTGCAGGCCCGCGGCCTCAAGACCCGCGTGACCTATGCCATGAACGCCACCCATGTGTCGGTGCTGCGCTCGCCGGAATTCTTCATGCTGGCGGGTGAATTGGCGGACGCGCTGTCGAAATAGCGCGCCTGGGCTATTCTTGGTCCTCGTTCACTGACGGCCGACACCATGCCCAAATCCTTGCCTTCTTTTTTCGCCGCCACGCTGGCGGCCTGCACCTTGCTGCTCGCTGGCTGCAATGACGCCCCCGACACCGCCGCGCAAAAGGCTGCAGCAACAGCCGCACCCATCTCGGTGGAAGCCATCGCGGCCGAGGCCAAAGGGTTTACCGTCGGCTCGCAGATGAGCCGGCGCACCGTTTACGTCTTCTTCGACGCGCAGTGCCCGCATTGCGCCGTGCTGTGGGAGGCCGCCAAGCCACTCAAGTCCCAGGCCAAGTTTGTCTGGATTCCCGTCGGCATCCTCAACGCCGCCAGCACCGCGCAAGGCGCGACCCTGCTGGCCTCCGGCGACCCCGTGGCCGCCATGGACGAGCATGAGGCTTCCATGAAAGCAGGGCGAGGCGGCATCAGCGCGGCCAGCAGCATAGACCCGCAAAAAGACGCCGTCGCCAAAAACACCGCGCTCATGACCCGCCTGGGCTTCAGCGGCATCCCCAGCATCGTCGGCACCCATGCGCAGACCGGCGCGGTGGTGTCGCAGGAAGGCGCCTTGCCGACGGCCGCGCTGGCGGAACTGCTGGGTTTGCAGGTGTCGGCGCAGTAGGCCTAGAACAGCACCCGGCTGCGAATCGTCCCTGGTACTTCTGCCAGTTTGGCCAGTGCCATGTCGGAGTGCGCGGCGTCGATGTCGATCACGACGTAGCCGACGGCTTCGTTGGTCTGCAGGTACTGCGAGGCGATGTTGATGCCGTTGCCGGCGAACACCTTGTTGATTTCCGAGAGCACGCCGGGCACGTTGCGGTGGATGTGCAGCAGGCGGTGTTTGCCGGGGTGGGCGGGGAGGGCGACTTCGGGGAAGTTGACGGAGGACGTCGAGGTGCCGTTGTCACTGTATTTCACGAGTTTTTCGGCGACCTCGATGCCGATGTTTTCCTGGGCCTCCATGGTGGAGCCGCCCACATGCGGTGTGAGGATCACATTGTCCAGGCCGCGCAGGGGAGATTCGAAGATGTCCTTGTTGCTGCGTGGCTCCACGGGGAAGACGTCGATGGCGGCGCCCAGCAGTTTTTTGTTTTTCAGGGCCTGGGCCAGCGGCTCGATCTCGACCACGGTGCCGCGCGAGGCGTTGATCAGCACGCCGCCGGGCTTGATGGCGGCGATCTCGGCCGCGCCCATCATCCACTGCGTGGCCTGGGTTTCGGGCACGTGCAGGCTCACCACGTCGGACTGGGCCAGCAGGTCCTTGAGCTGGGCCACCTGCCGGGCATTGCCCAGCGGCAGCTTGGTCACCACGTCGAAGAACACGACGTGCATGCCCAGCGCCTCGGCCAGCACCGAGAGCTGCGTGCCGATGGAGCCGTAGCCGACGATGCCCAGGGTCTTGCCGCGGATCTCATAGGCGTTCTCTGCCGACTTGAGCCAGCCGCCGCGGTGCGCGACCGCACTTTTTTCAGGCACGCCGCGCAGCAGCAAAATCGCCTCGGCCAGCACCAGTTCGGCCACCGAACGTGTGTTGGAAAACGGTGCATTGAAGACCGCGATGCCGCGTTCGCGCGCTGCGACCAGGTCGACCTGGTTGGTGCCTATGCAAAAGCAGCCGACGGCGGCGAGCTTGCCGGCCTGGGCGAACACCTCGGCCGTGAGCTGGGTGCGCGAGCGTATGCCGACAAAATGCACGTCGGCGATCTTGGCCTTGAGCTCCTCGTCGGGCAGGGCGCCGGACAGGCTTTCAATGTTGGAATAACCCGCGGCCTTGAGAACTTCCACGGCGGAGGGGTGTATGCCCTCGAGCAGCAGGAATTTGATTTTGTGCTTGTCGACCGAGGTTTTGTTCATGGAGGCAGGCAAGATGGTGAGTAAAGGGCCAGCCAGTATGACGCATGCCAAATACCCATACCGGCACACGGTTTGGGCAGTCAGGCTAGCGCAACACGTTCAGCCCGGCTCACACAGCACCGCATCGCCCACCCGTAGCGGGCCGCCCTGCAGCACGCGCGCCGTCAGCCCGCCATGGCCGCGCATGGCGTTGTACCCGCCGGCGCCAAGCACTTCCTCCATGCGAGAGCAAGGCTCGCAGGGGCCGGTGATCTCCAGCACCACGGCGCCTATGCGCAGCACCATGGGCTGGTCCTTGAACAGCGATTTGGCCGCCAGCAGGTTCAGGCCGGCCACCACGAGGTTGCGGCGAAGGTCCGCGGCATCCACCGCTTCCCGCCGGGCCAGGGAAGCCAGCACGGGAAGGTGTTCGGCCTGCACCAAGGTGACCTGGCGTTTGCCGCCCTGCGCACCAGTGGCGTAGCGGTCGCCTTCCAGGCCGCGGCCCGTGATCGCCAGCGCGCTTTCCACGGCGAGCACTGGAACACGTCGATCAGGCCGCAGGAAAATTCGCTCCAGCCGGCCCGCATGCGGGAACGCGCGAGTCAACGCGCGCAGGTCCGCGGAGCCTGTTGTCACTCGAGTACTCGGCCGGTGGATGGGTAGTTGCGCGACAGCACCTGTTCATCGGTGAGGTCCTGGCCCTGCCAGATCGTGACCTCCGAGGCGCCGGCGCCCAGGGCCATTTCGTGCAAAGCCCGTATCTCTATCTGCGTAAAGCCGCCGGCCGGTTCGCCCTGGGGATGAACGACCATGCGGGGCAATGCGGCGAAGACATAGCTCTTGGGCAGCTTCTTCACAAAGGCCTTGAGCAGTTGCTGGCCCCGGGTGAAGTCGGACACCAGCGAACGCGGGTGGCTGAAAGGGTTGAGCACCTCAGCCGACTTGCTGGACTTGTAAGGCGCCGCCTCGTCGCCTGCGCCCAGCACCTTGGGCTTAGGCCCGCGCGAGACAGCGATCTCGGGCACTTCGGAGATGAACTCACCCGTCTTGACGTTACGCACCGTCAGGCGAAACGGCGAGAGACGTATGTACAGAGGAGGTTTGAAGAGGTCGAACATGGTGCGAAAAATTTCAGTGGGCTTGAATTTTCATCATGACAGCGCGGCTTTGAGCGCCGCCAGCAGCCTGGCGCCCGCCAGCTTGACCCGGCCCTTCAAGCGGCGCGCCACTCGCCAGGCCCAGGAGGCCCTGGCCTGCGCGATGACCTTGTCTTTCCAGGCTTTCCAGGGTGTGTAAAGCCGGGCGAACCAGGCCATGCGCATCAGCGCCGGTTGCGTGAGCTGGAACAGGCGGGCTGCCATGGCCGTTCCCGCCAGTTTCGCAGCAAGAATCAAGCCCAGGCCTGTGGTGATGTGGCCCTGGCCGAAGAGGTAAAGCGCCAGCAACTTGAGGGGGATCAGCGCGAGCACGGGAACGCCGAAGGCCAGCAGCGCAGCCCAGGGCGGCAGGCGGGTGATGAAGCGTTCCAGCCGCGCCCACCACGGCAGCCGGCCCAGCGCCGCGAAAGCGGCGGCCAGTGGCTCCCAACCCCATTCCTCGAACAGCAGGAACAGCGCGACGGATGCCAGCAGCAATCCCCGGAGTATTTTTTTGAGCCTGTTCATGCGGCTTTCATTTCATGTGGGGTAGGCGCGGCTCCAGCCCAGCAGCAATGCGCCGGCTGCCACGACCCATGCCAGCGTGGCGGCGGCCAGCGTCACCGTCAGCGAGGCGCGGATACTGAGCCAGTAGACCGTGAGCAGATAGGCCGCATAAGGAAGCAGCGACCACAGGCCGAACAGCGCGGTGGCGCGCAGGTCGGCGGCATGGCGTTCGCTGCCCACGATGTAATGGGCGATCAGCGCGAAGGTGGGGAACAGCGGCACCAGGCCCGCGATGACAAAGTTGCGCGATCGGGACAACAGGGCGATCAGCAGCACGGCCAGCGCGCCCAGCAGGCATTTGAGGAACAAGGACATCATGCGCGAAGAGGGCGCGCGGGGCGGAAGTAGGGCATGCKCCACAGTTTAGCGAACGGTGGCAGGGCCTAGGATTCCTTGCGCATGGCAAGAACCCGCTCATCCGACAGGCCCGGCACCCCCACAAAACCCAGGCGTTCGTAAATGGCCAGCGCCGGGTCGTTGTCGCGGTAGACACGCAAGGTGAAGGCGCTTGCGCCGGTGGCGCGCGCGGCTTCGGCCATCAGCAACTCGCACAGCGTGGTGCCCAGGCCCTGGCCGCGCGCTTGCGGGGCCAGGATGATGCGGGCCAGGTGCGCCGCCCCGGGATCGCGCACCCAGAACTGCCCGAACCCCAGCGCCGGCGCCGTCGGGCCGCGGCTCATCACAAAGCTGTGGGCGCCTGGCTCGGCCAGCAATTGCGCGAGCCGTGCCGGCTTGAACGGATATTTCAGCCTGGGGCCGGCCCAGCGCAGGCAGGTGTCGGCATCCTTGACCCAGCCGCCCAGCGCCAGGTAGTCGGCGGCCTCAGGCGGGCGCAGGCCCGGCGGCGAAGAAGAAGAGGGCGCGGGCGAGGATTCCATTGCGCCATTGTGCGGCAGGCCTGCCGGACCTGGTCACAAAGTCTTCAGGCGGGGCATTGCAGGCTCACGGCCTGCAGGGTCTTGCCGGTCTTGGGGTCAAACACCACGAGGTTGACCTGGCGTTCATGGCCGGGCGTGGCGGCGATGCTGCGGAAGCTGAGCTTTTGTGGCGAGGCGCCCTCGCTTTTGTAGTCGCCTGCCTGGGTGTACTGGCGCACCACGAAGTCGTGCTTGAGGAAGGCGCCGGTGTTTTCGCCGGCCTGCACTTTGGAGTTGTGGCCGTGTTCGGTGACGGTCCAGTAGGCCGACCATGAAGGCGACAGCTGGCGCGCGGCCACCGGCGTCACCACGGCTTCAAACTGGTCGGCGCCCAGCCGCGTCAGCACGATGGCCGCGCGCGCCGGCTCCTTGCCGCCGGGCGGCCTGGGCCCCCAGGCGGGCAGATCCTGGCCATTGAGCACTGCCTGCGGGGTATAGACGCTGCGCAGCTTGTTGCGCTCGGCGACTTCGTGCTGGCGTTTGGTGTAGGCCGGCGCGGCAAAGCGGTCGACCCAGCCGATGTAGTCCCAATAACCGACGTGAAAGGCCTGCACCACCATGCCCGAACCCTTGAGCGAGGACGCCCATTTGTCGGCGGGCGGGCAGGAACTGCAGCCCTCGGAGGTGTAGAGCTCTATCACCGGCGTGACGGTCGGTCCCGATGCAGTGGTGCAGGCGTCTTGCGCCGTGAAGGCGCCGCAACTCACGGACAGCAAGGTGAGGGCCGTGATCGAATGGATCGAATGGATACGTGGGTTTGAACGGGTTGGCATGGGCATCTCCAGGGGCATTGAACAGGCGCCGCACCCGAAAAGTGCGGCCGCCTGCTGGTGGCCATTGGTCGCGCGATGCCGGGGTTTCTTACACCAGCGGCATGGTCAGGTGGTCTTTTTGCGAGCTGCCCATGCCGTTGCGGCGCTCAAGCTGGTCTTCCAGCTGGCCCACATGGGCCGCCACGCTGTTGTCGATTTGCTCGAGCCGCGCCAGCAAGGCCTGTTGCTGCTGGGCGAAACGTTCGGCCAGCACGGTGGCCGCGGCGGCTTCGCGGTGCTGCGCGGCCAGCGCCTGGACTTCCAGGTAGCTGCGCAGTTCGGTGAAGCGCGAGGCTTCGGCCTTGTCGGCGAGTTCACGCTGGGTGTTGAGCTCGCGCGAGTACTTGCGGGTTTCCAGCAGGTGGGTGCTTTGCATGTAGAGCGTGGTGGCCAGGAAGACCACGGTGGCGATTACCAGCAGCAGCAACATCAGCAGGCCCAGCGAGACCTGCACGGTGGTAAAGCCCAGGCTCAGCATGCTCACGCGCGTGAACTCGTCCAGATTGAGGGCCACCAGGCCCGACAGCAGCAGGATGCCCACCACCAGCAATATCGTGCGAATTCTCATGTCCGTCTCCCCTTGAATAAATGTAAGAAATTGCTTTTCAGCCGCTACCCATTATTCGAAGGGATGTCCCGTTTTGCCTGTGGGACAATGCCGACCCTTGGCGTCAGTTTGTGGGTTCGCGAAACCCCGCGCCCTGGCCGCTCATTCCTGTTTCATTCTTTCCAGCTTTTCAGCCCTTTTTCCCGACATGCAAAAAATCATCCGCCAGATCGCGGCAGAAATCAAAGTCCAGGAACACCAGATCAAGACGGCCGTGGAGCTGCTCGACGGCGGCGCCACCGTTCCCTTTATCGCGCGCTACCGCAAGGAGGCCACCGGCGGGCTGGACGACATCCAGCTGCGCGAACTCGAATACCGGCTCGGCTACCTGCGCGAGCTCGAAGAGCGCCGCGAGGCGGTGCTCAAAAGCATCGAGGAGCAGGGCAAGCTCACGCCCGAGCTGCGCGCGGCGGTCGAATTCGCCGCCACCAAGCAGGACCTGGAAGACTTGTACCTGCCCTTCAAGCCCAAGCGCCGCACCAAGGGCCAGATCGCGCGCGAGGCCGGCATCGAGCCGCTCGCCGACAAGCTGTTCGCCGACCCGTCGCTGGTGCCGGCCGACGAGGCCGCGGCCTTTGTGAAGGCCGAGAAGAACGAAAGCGGCGACGACTTCACCACTGTGCAGGCCGTGCTGGACGGCGTGCGCGACATCCTCAGCGAGCGCTGGGCCGAAGATGCGGGCCTGGTGCAGTCGCTGCGCAACTGGCTGTGGAGCGAAGGGCTGTTCAGCTCCAAACTGGTCACCGGCAAGGACGAGAACAACACAGACAACAGCAAGTTCCGCGACTACTTCGACTATGACGAACCTATCGGCCGCGTGCCTTCGCACCGTGCACTGGCCGTGTTCCGCGGCCGCGGCCTGGAAATCCTGGACGCCAAGCTGCTGCTGCCCGAGCTAGCCGAGCCAGGCAAACCGAGCATCGCCGAAGGCAAGATCGCGCTGCACCTGGGCTGGAGCCACAAGGCGCGCCCGGCCGACGACTTGATCCGCAAGGCCGTGGCCTGGACCTGGCGCGTCAAGCTCAGCCTTTCGCTGGAGCGCGACCTCTTCACCCGCCTGCGYGAAGASGCCGAGAAGGTSGCGATCAAGGTGTTTGCCGACAACCTGCGCGACCTGYTGCTGGCRGCGCCCGCCGGCCCGCGCGTSGTGATGGGMCTGGACCCSGGCATWCGCACCGGCGTCAAGGTGGCGGTAGTCGACGCCACCGGCAAGCTGGTGGAGACCTCCACCGTCTTCCCGCACGAGCCGCGCAAGGACTGGGACGGCTCGCTGCATACCCTGGCCAAGCTCTGCGAAAAGCACGGCGTGAACCTGATCGCCATCGGCAACGGCACGGCCAGCCGCGAAACCGACAAGCTCGCCGCCGACCTGATCAAGGGCATGGCCAAGGTTGAGCAGGTGATCGACAAGGTGGTGGTCAGCGAGGCCGGCGCCTCGGTGTATTCGGCCAGCGAATTCGCCTCGCAGGAAATGCCCGACGTGGACGTGAGCCTGCGCGGCGCAGCCAGCATCGCGCGCCGCCTGCAGGATCCGCTCGCCGAACTCGTGAAGATAGATCCCAAGTCCATCGGGGTGGGCCAGTACCAGCACGACGTGAACCAGAGCGACCTGGCGCGCAGCCTGGACACCGTGGTCGAGGATTGCGTGAACAGTGTGGGCGTGGACCTGAACACCGCCAGCGTACCGCTGCTGGCGCGCGTCTCGGGCCTGTCGCAGACCGTCGCCAAGTCGGTGGTGCGCTGGCGCGAWGCCAAYGGCGCTTTCGGCTCGCGCGCCGATTTGCTCAAGGTGACCGGCCTGGGTGCCAAGACCTTTGAGCAAAGCGCGGGCTTTTTGCGCCTGCGCAGCGGCAGCAACCCGCTGGACATGACGGGCGTGCACCCCGAAACCTACCCGGTCGTTGAAAAAATCATGGCCCACACCGGCAAGCCGGTGGCTGAGCTCATGGGCCGCGCCGAGATGCTCAAGACCCTGAAGCCCGAGCTGTTCGCCAACGAGCAGTTCGGCGTGATCACGGTCAAAGACATCATTACCGAGCTCGAAAAACCCGGCCGCGACCCGCGCCCCGACTTCAAGGTGGCGCGCTTCAACGAGGGCGTGGAAGACATCAAGGACCTGAAAGAGGGCATGACGCTGGAAGGAACGGTCAGCAACGTCGCGGCCTTCGGCGCTTTTGTCGACATCGGCGTGCACCAGGACGGCCTGGTCCATGTGAGCCAGCTCGCCAACAAGTTCGTCAACGACGCGCGCGAAGTCGTCAAGACCGGCGACATCGTGAAAGTGCGCGTGACCGAGGTCGACGTGGCGCGCAAGCGCATCGGCCTGACCATGAAGCTGGACGCCGCGCCGGCGCGCCGTGACGGCCCGCGCGACAACCGCTTTGAAAGCGCACGGCCGCCCGGCGGGCAGAACCGTGGCGGAAATTATGGCGGCGGGCGCACCGGCGCACCGCAACCGGCGGCTGCCACGGCCATGGAGTCAGCCTTCAGCAAACTGGCGGCGCTCAAGAAGTAAGCGGGGAGGGCGCGGCGGTCCCATAAAGGACAGCCTCGCGCCTTGCCTGATGCTCCAATACGGCTGCACTCAAAGCCCCCATGAAAGCCCTTCGCATCTACGCCGGCCCCAAGGCGCGCCGGCACATCGAACAGCACGGCCTGCAACCCAAAGACATCGGCGTGGTGCCAGGTGCGGCCGGCGGCCCCAAGGGCCTGATCCTGGGCGCGCTGGACCGTTTTATCTTTGGCGACTGGCTCGCAAAAACCGATCACCCGGTGCACCTGGTGGGCGCTTCGATAGGCGCCTGGCGCATGGCCACGGCCTGCCTGAACGACCCGGCGGCCGGTTTTGCGCGGCTGGAGCACGACTACATCCACCAGCATTACGAACTGCAGCCCGGCCAGAAACGCCCGACGGCGGATTTCGTGAGCGAGCAATTCGGCCAGAGCCTCAAAGAGTTTTATCGCGGCCGCGTGCATGAGGTGCTGCAACACCCGCGCTACCGGCTGCACATCGTGACCTCACGCGGGCGGCATTTGCTGGGCCGCGAGCACAAGCTGGCCACGCCGCTGGGTTACCTGGGCGCCTTCCTCACCAACAGCCTGCACCGCAAGGCCATGGGCGCCTGGCTGGAGCGTGTGGTGTTTTCCACGCCCGATGCCAAACTGCCCTTTGCCACCAGCGACTACCGCACACGGCAGGTTGACCTCAACGAGGACAACTTCAAGCTCGCGCTGCAGGCCAGCTGTTCGATTCCTTTTGTGCTGCGCTCGGTGCACAACGTGCCCGGCGGGCCGCCCGGCGCTTACTGGGACGGCGGTATCACTGACTACCACCTGCACCTGAATTACGCGAGTGAGCTGGGTGCAGCCGGGGCGGGCTTGGTGCTTTACCCGCATTTCCAGAAATCCGTGGTGCCGGGCTGGCTGGACAAAGGCCTCAAATGGCGCCACAAGGCCACGCACTTCCTGGACAACATGGTGCTGCTGGCGCCCGACCCGGACTGGATCAAGACCCTGCCCAATGGCAAGCTGCCCGACCGCACGGACTTTGTGCGCTACGGGCCGGATTTACAGGCCAGGGTCAAGGCCTGGAGCACCGCAACCGCGGCCAGCGCGCAGCTGGCCGAGGAGTGGCAGGAATGGCTGGCGCGGCCGGATATGTCTCAGTTGCAGGCTATCTGACCTGATCAACTGCCCACAACAAGAAGCGTTCTCTGCACCGGCACCAGTGGCTCAGCCTGCACGTCGAACAGAAATAACTGGAATTTGAGGGAAATCATGCAGATTTTTAGGTGCAACGCCGGCTATCACGGTGTATGGGTAAAACTGGTTTTGTCGATTGCACTGTGGTCAGGCGCCTGTGCAGGCGCACAAGCCGGAAACTTTGTCGATTACGAAGTCGCCTACGTAGAGTTTTTGCAACTTGCCGATGTGTCGCTTGCCGAAGGGCCGCGAATGCCGCAGCTTCGTGATAAAAATGTCGCACGCCTTCTGAAGGTGCTTTCAAACACTGAGCATTTTCTGGATGCACAGACCTATGCCACGCAAGAACTACCCGCGCTTCTTGAGATGTGCGTGCAGACCTCGACGCTGGTTAAGTTGTATACCTTCGTAAACGTGAATCTCTTGAAACCGACGGAAGGCGACGCAGAGGCAGTCGACAAAGCCGTAAAGGCAGTCTTGCTGAATCTGAGAACCTATTCGCGGGAACTCGAACTTTTGCACACCTTTCAGCTGAACTGCATGGCCAAACAGGTGTCGTTGCTCGGTGAGTATTTGACGTCCCTCAAACCGGAAGACATTACGCCAATTCGCCGAGCCGGCGCGCAGGACGCGAGAAATGGCGCTTTTGGTGCGTACCATGGTTTTCTCAAGGCGGTGAACGACGCGGAGGTCGACGAGCCCCATGCAGTCCATATCATGGAGGCGCTCGCCAGGAACGCGGTGCAATACGCATCGATCATCAAGCCTGCACAACGCAAGCAACTGATCGCATTTATGGAGTCTGGCCGAATTAAAGAGTCATTGGTTCTTCGACCTCTCTTTGAGAAAATCATGGTCGCGATGTCAACCAGTGAATGCACCGGTATTTGCGGACTTTAAGGAAACCATGCCGGCACGCAACTGGCCGGGGAATGGCAGGTCTGCTGGCGCTGCCGGATATGGCGCAAATCCAGTCCCTTCAGGTTAAGGCCTGTTGAGCAGCTTCATGCGCCGACCATCACCCCTATCTTCAGAGCGTTGTCCC
The DNA here is from genome assembly GCF_056405595.1 of Polaromonas sp. P1_G1. Taxonomy (NCBI): domain Bacteria; kingdom Pseudomonadati; phylum Pseudomonadota; class Betaproteobacteria; order Burkholderiales; family Comamonadaceae; genus Polaromonas; species Polaromonas sp. P1_G1. The sequence continues at coordinate 24,925 of NZ_JBFUBU010000006.1, read as the reverse complement.
CTACATCTCCGCCGAAATACAGTGAAATAACTCGAAGGAAACAGCCAATGGTGATGCAAACGGGCGAGAGTTTTCGCGTRATGTGTCTGGAGTGGATGAACTACCGGGGCGAGGCTCCCTTTGCTGAGGTGTTGCAGCCCAACCTGATCATCGCCCGTGATGCGCTCATGGCGATGACTCATTGGCGTAAATTGGGAACCTCGTTACCCGGCGCGCTGCCTGAGGACGAATTTCAGATTGAACTGCAGGAAATGTTTGCGTTAAGCGTCCTGAATGACCAGTTGATCTGTGCGCTCGAGGATGCAAGGTTGTCACCTGCCGAATACAAGGCATTCTGGGCGAGTTTAGGAATGCAAACGTTTGATGCGGGCGCCGAATTCATCCCGGCGCTGTGTGAAGTGGCCGATGTTACAGATGAATCAGCCAACGCCCCCATGCAAACGCTGTGGCCTGGTCTGCGTTGGGGCGAATTGGTGTTTTCTCGCTGCGGTATCTCTATCCCGAACAACCCATCGCGGGGCATAGTCAAAGGCATTGCCGATGCTGGCGTTTTGTATTTTTGCAACCAGCGTCGTGCACGGCGGGCTTCTGACTTGTCGCATGGTTGGGGGAGTAACTCGCGTTGGCGCACCAGCTATCACCGCAACTACCTGATCGATCAGTATGCTTTTCTCAATGTGGACGGGCGAATTGATTTGGCTGCGACACCAGCCAATGTCGTCGATCACCTTCAAGAGTATGGGTTGACTATTGATGAGGCTCGTGAATTGCTGCTGCACCGTTGCTTTGTGCAAACTGCAAAAGCCGATGATGGTGATTTCTGGCCTTACGACTGGAAGCTGTCCCTGCGCATGGATGCTGCCGCCCCCTCATGGCCGTTGCGCGGCAACATGCTGATGCATTTTGACGATGCATTACGCGGTATCGGCCTGATTCGCAGGGCCGGGTGAAGGCCTGGGGCAGCTGGGCCCGCTTTGAGCGCGCCGCGCCCCCTTCAGGGCGCGGACAGCTTCTTAAAACATGTGCGCAATACCCAGGTACACCGACTTCGGGCTCTGGCCGACGGCTGAGAGCGCCAGGCCCGGCGAGCTGCCGCCACCGCCGCTGATCGTGTAGCCGGCAGCGGCCTGGTTGCTGATCTTGGTCGCGCCGCCGTAAATCGTGGTGCGCTTGGACAGCGGGTAGTCGTAGCGCACGCCGATGGCCTTGGAATCCGAATTCGCCGTGGTCTTGTTTTTGAGCCGGCCGTAGGTGGCGATCAGCTTGCCCGTACCCAGGGGGGCCGAGGCGCCGACCTGGTAGGCATCGAGCGCGGGCGCGGTGGCCGCGTCACCGCGGCGGCGCACAAAGATGGCCGAAGGCTTGATCACCCCGAAATCGTAGGAAACCGCCAGGTCGGTGTACTTGTCGGTGTTGCCGACGATGTAAATAGTTTTTTCCGTGAGGTAGCTGACTTGTGCCGACAGCGTGCTGCTGCTGTAGCCGGCGGCGATGTTGAGCGTGTTGCCGGTGGACTTGGGCTGGCCCACACCGGTCGATTCGCCGAAGGCGTAAAACACATTGGCCTTGAAGCCACCCCAGGTCGGCGTCGTGTACTGGATGGAGTTGTCGCGGCGCGTGGTGGCATCGGCGAGCGAGCCGCCATTGATGCCGACGCCCGGGCCGGCATAGTAGTTCAAGGCCCCCGACATGGTGAAGCCGGCCGGGTCGAATGCCGCCATGGTGCCGAAGTGCGGCGTGTACTGGCGGCCGATGTTGACGGCGCCGAAATCGCCGCTCAGGCCCACCGTCGCCAGGCGCTGGAACATATAGGAGGCACCCGTCGGGACGGTGCTGGTCGGGACGGTGGCGGTGCCGGTGCTGGCGCCGGTGTCCAGCAGGAGACCGGCTTCCAGTATGAAGTTCGCCTTCAGGCCGCCGCCCAGGTCTTCCGAGCCGCGAAAGCCGAAGCGCGAGCCCATGGCGCCGCCGCTGGAGATGCGCGTCACGGTGCCATTGCCCGCGGACGCCAGCTCGAGGAAGGAATCGAGCACGCCATAGACCGTGACGGAGCTTTGGGCCTGGGCCGTGCAGCAGGCCGCCGACAGCACCGAGAGTGCGAACAATTGGGTTTTCATGATGTCTCCTGTATGTTGTTGATCTGGCGTGCTTACCGACCTGGCGCCCTCCCGGATCCCTGCGCCCCGCAACCCGCCGCAGCCGATTGCGTGGAAATCGTTAACCACGGGCCAAGCGTAACGGTATTTTGGTTATAAAAGATAAGTAAATAGACTCTTGCCAAGTCGCTCGTTTATGGTTATTAAACGTAACCATATCCGGGATTTCCGCTTCCGGTCCTGATTGCTGGAGTGCGGAACGGGGTCGCAGTCTGTGGCACCGGACGCAAGGAGCGGGTGCAGGTCTTGCCGCCTGCTGATAAGGCGGCACGGGCGGGCAGGGCGCTAGAGCGAAGCCGCCAGCATCTCTTCGTATTCCCCCGCGCTGGCAATGCGCGGGTTGGTTTTGTGGCAATGGTCGGCCAGCGCGCCGGTGATGATCTGCCCGAACTGCTCACGCTGAACGCCCATCGCGGCCAGCCCGGTGGGCAGGCCCAGCCGGGCATTCATGTCGCGGATGGCCTCGGCAATGTCGCCGCCTGAGGCCAGTCCCATGGCGCGTGCCATGCGGTTCAGGCGATTGTCTTTTTGCACCGACTCGGCCTGGGCGTTGAAGCGCACCACCGCCGGCAGGAACATCGCGTTCAGCGTGCCGTGGTGCAGGCGCGGGTCCACGCCGCCCAGGCTGTGGCTCAGCGAATGCACGCAGCCCAGGCCTTTCTGGAAGGCCATGGCGCCCTGCATGGAGGCGCTCATCAAATTGAAACGCGCATCGCGGTCGCTGCCGTCGCGGGTAGCGCGCTCGATGTGCGCCCAGCCGCGCTCCAGGCCGTCCAGCGCGATGCCGTCGGCCGGTGGGTTGAAGGCCGCCGACATAAAGGTCTCCATGCAATGCGCGATGGCGTCCATGCCGGTGGCGGCCGTCAGTTTGGCGGGCAGGCCCAGCGTGAGTTCGGGGTCGCAGATCGCGGTTTTGGGCACCAGGTGCCAGGAATGGAAACCCAGCTTGCGGTGGTCGTCCACGATGATGATGGCGCCGCGCGCGACCTCGCTGCCGGTGCCGCTGGTGGTGGGCACGGCGATCAGCGGCGCGGCGCGGTCGGTGATCTTGAGGGAACCGCCTTCGATGGTGGCGTAGGTGGTCAGCGGGCCTTCATGCGTGGCCGCGATGGCCACACCCTTGGCGCAGTCGATCGCCGAGCCGCCGCCCACGGCGATAAGGCCGTCGCAGCCGCTGGATTTGTAGAGTTCGGCCGCGGCACGCACCGCGGCCTCGGTCGGGTTGGAGGGCGTCTGGTCAAACACCGTGACCTTCATGCCCGGCAGCGCGTCCAGCGCTTTTTGCAAAATGCCGGCCGCCTTGACGCCGGGGTCGGTCACGATCAGCGGGCGCGTGATGCCCACGCGCTCGCATTCCTGCTTGAGCAGTTTCACGGCGCCGAACTCGAACTGGATCTGGGTGACGTAATAAATGAAGGCCATGCGGGCTGTCTTTCTGCGTTGTACGATGTGGGGCTATGCGGGTCCTTGCGCTGACTTTAATGGCTTTCAAGGCATTCCGCCCGAATCCCCCGCGCGCCAACCCCGATTCCCGTCACCTCGGCGATAGTGCCCGCGTTTTGATCCCCGCCTTTCACTGATGCCGCCCAACCCGCAAACCCTGTTGACCCCCGCCATGCGCGACGTGCTCAGCCGCATCGCCCGCGCCAATCGCCCGCCGTTCCATACCTTGACCCCGGACCAGGCCCGGGCCGCCTACGAGGCCGGCGCCGGCGTGCTGGAAATCCCCAAGCCCGCGCTGGACCGTGTGGAGGACCTGCGCATCCCCGCGCGCGACGGCGAATTACTGGGCGCACGGCTGTATGCCCCGTCGAACCAGATCCTGCCGGTGCTGCTGTTCTTCCACGGCGGCGGTTTCACGGTGGGCAGCGTCGCCACGCATGACATCCTGTGCCGGCAGCTGAGCCTGCTGGCCGGCATCGCCGTCGTGTCGGTCGACTACCGTCTGGCGCCGGCGCACAAGTTCCCGACGGCGGCCAACGACGCCTGGGACGCACTGCAGTGGCTGGCCGCGAATGCCGCCTCACTCGGACTGGACGCCTCCCGCATCGCCGTGGGCGGCGACAGCGCGGGCGGCACGCTGGCCGCCATGTGCGCGGTGCTGGCGCGTGACGCCGGCTTGCCGCTGGCCCTGCAACTGCTGATTTACCCAGGCTGCACCGCCCACCAGGACACGCCTTCGCACAAGACCTTCGCCGAGGGTTTTGTGCTGGACGAGGCCGACATCACCTGGTTCTTCGGGCAGTACGTACGCAGCCCGGCGGACCGCGACGACTGGCGTTTCGCGCCGCTCAACGCACCCGACGTGGACGGCGTGGCGCCGGCCTGGGTGGGCCTGGCCGAATGCGACCCGCTGGTCGACGAAGGCGTGATGTATGCCGACAAGCTGCGCATCGCCGGAGTAGCGGTGGACCTGGAGATTTACCGCGGCGTGACTCATGAATTCATCAAGATGGGCCGCATCATTCCCGAGGCTCGGCGCGCCCAGGCCGACGCGGCGGCGGCGCTGCGCGGCGCCTTCGGGCTGGATCCATAAGGAGACGACAAGCATGAAACGACAGGACTTCCGCTTTTTTCACCGCTTGCGGGTGCGCTGGGCCGAGGTGGACATGCAAAAAATCGTGTTCAACGCCCACTACCTGATGTACTTCGACACGGCCATCACCGACTACTGGCGCGCGCTGGCGCTGCCGTATGAAGAGGCCATGGTGCACTTGGACGGAGACCTCTACGTCAAGAAAGCGACCGTGGAATACCACGGCTCGGCCCGTTTTGACGAGCAGATCGACGTGGCGCTCAAGTGTTCGCGCATCGGCAATTCGTCCATGGCGTTTTCGGGCGCGATCTTCCGCGGCGATGAACTGCTGATCAGCTGCGAGCTGGTGTACGTGTTTGCCGACCCGGCCTCGCAGACCTCCAAACCCGTACCCGAGGTCTTGCGCTGCGTGCTGACGGGCTATGAAGCCGGCGAGGCCATGCTGCGGATCAAGACCGGCGACTGGGCCGCGCTGGGCGCCGACGCCGGCAAGGTGCGCACCGCCGTCTTCGTACAGGAGCAGGGCATCCCCATGGAGATGGAATGGGACGAGGCCGACAGCACGGCCCTGCATGCCGTGGCTTACAACGGCCTGGGGCAGGGCATTGCGACGGGGCGGCTGGTCCGCCACGCGGACGGCGTGGGCAAGATAGGCCGCATGGCGGTGCACCGCGCGCTGCGCGGCTCCAACGTCGGCCGGGACATCCTGAATGCCTTGATGGAAGCGGCCCGCAGCCGCGGTGACGGCGAAGTGATGCTCTACGCCCAGCGCAGCGCCGAGGGCTTTTACCAGCGCCTTGGATTCTTGCCGCGCGGCGAGCCGTTTGAGGAAGTCGGCATTCCGCACATCGAGATGGTCAAGGCGCCTTGATGCTGAATTGCTCGCGATGTACTGCGGCGACGGCCGGGTCCTCGCGACCATGGGTGCGTTCTTCCAGCTCGATATTCCACCCGGCGCCGGACGCCGTCGCCAGCAGCACGGTGCTGCAGCGTGTGCCATAGGCTCGCTCCGGCACTTCCACAAAAGCACTTGAGAGCGCTTCCTCCAGGTCGGGTGGCACGCCGGTGTGCGGAAGGTCCTCAGGCAAGGCGCGCTGCCGGCTGCCCAGCGCCGTCCACAGCAGCTTTTGCAGGCCCTCATGGCCATCGCCGGTTTGCAAGGCGGCCGCCAGCACGCGCTTCAGTTCCAGGGTTTTGGGCCAGGGCGTGTCCAGCCCGGCGTTGGAAAGACCGTAGAGGCCAGGCGACAAAGCCTGGGCATGCAAGGCAGGCGCGCCCTCATATTTGTTGGTGGCCCAGGTCCAGGCCTTTTGCCGCAAGTCGCCCAGCACCAGGTTAAAGCCGCCAAAGGCCGCCCCCTTGTCTTCGAGCGACGCCACAAAACCCGCCGCATCGCCGCTGCCTTCGAGCCAGCGCGTGACCAGTTCGCCGCGCGAACGTGGTGCGGCGTCGGGCTGGGCTTGCCGCACATTGGTCAAAAAAGCGATGCGGCCGGCAGGCGTGATGCCCATCCAGGTGCCGCCGGCGCGCAAGTCGCGGCCGGAGATGATCTCTTGGCCCGAGGCGGTTTTCCAGCGCGCCAGCGGCAGCGTGGGCCGCTCCAGGAATTCGTCACGATTGGCCGCGATCACCAGCGGCCATCGAGCTGAGGCGCCAATCGCAAACGCAACCAGGCACATCAGATGTCTTCGAGCAGCGCGTAGGGCAGGGGGAGCAGGGCGAGGATTTCACCTGAAGCGCTTCCCAAAGTCAGCCGGCCGGCGGCGGCATCGGCCGCCGCGGAGGTCTGCATGGACACGATAGCGTCAAATCCGCCAGCCGGGTTGGGCGCCGCCGCGGCAACCATGCCGCAGGGCTGCCCGGCATCGGAAGCATGAAACACCTCTTGCCCCACCGCAGGCGTGCCGGCGGTGTGGGCCACATAGGCGCGCCGCTTGAGTGTGCCGCGGAACTGGCTGCGCGCCACGATTTCCTGGCCGGGGTAGCAGCCTTTCTTGAAGTTCACGCCGCCCACGGATTCGTAATTGAGCATCTGCGGCACAAAGGCTTCAAAGATCGGCTGGGTGATCATCGCGATGCCGGAGCGCACGCCCAGCCATTGCCAATCGGTCAGGCTGATGGGTGAGCCCTGCGGCGCGGGCGCCCCGGCCGGTGCGCACCACAGCGCGCGTGCCTGGCCGGCGCCGGGGTGCAAAAACACCAGGCTGGCGTCACCCAGATCCATCTTTTCCCAAAGCGCACCGGCACGGCCCGCGACCTGCGCCACGGCGGCTCCGGCAACGCCGTACAAGGCGAATTCGGCGCTCGCGTCGCTCAGTTTGGCCTTGGCGCGCAGCACAAACATCGACAGGCGCTTGAGCGTGGCCGGCAGGATGTCGCGGCTGCAGACCAGCAGCAGGTCCGCGCCATGTTTAAAAACCACAAAGCTGGCCTGCATGCGGCCCCTGGCATTGCAAAAGGCGGCCAGGCGCGCCTCTTGCTCACCCATCAGCGCCACGTCCTGCGTCAGCTGGCCCTGCAGGAAGGTGACGGCGTCGTCGCCCGCCACGCGGATCACGCCCAGGTGCGTCAGTTCGGTGATGCCGGAAATCGGGGAGGCGGTGCTGGGCAGGGTCATGGGGTCTTCACGGTCGGTGGGGAGATGGGCTGAATTATCATAGGCCTGAGCTTTTGCGTTCTGTACTGAAAAGGTAGCTGGGTTGTGCGTCGTGTCTTTACAAGTCTGTTGATCCTGGTATTTGCCGGCGCCCTGCTGTTGTTCGGTGCGGCCCTGTGGTGGCTGAACGAGCCGATTCCCCTGCGGTTGCCGCCCGGCAGCCAGGTGGTGGATCTGGAAATTGAACCCGGCACCCCTGCCAGCGGTGTGGCAGACGTCATCGTGGCCAGCGGCGCCGATGTGCCGGCGATTTTTCTCCATGCCTGGTTCCGCTTTTCGGGTCAGGGTCGGCTGATCAAGGCCGGCAGCTATGAATTGGCGCCCGGCACCACGCCGCAAAAGCTGCTCAGCATGCTGGTGCGGGGTGATCAAGCCCTCAAAAGCGTGACGCTGGTCGAAGGCTGGAACTTCAACCAGGTGCGCGCGGCGCTGCAGAAGGCCGAACAGTTGTCGCCCGACACGCTCAACCTGGCGCCCGAGGCCATCATGGAAAAACTGGGCAAACCGGGCGTGCACCCCGAGGGCCGCTTTTTCCCCGACACCTATACCTATGCCAAGGGCTCCAGCGACCTGGCCGTGCTCAAGCGCGCGGCGCGCGCCATGGACAAACGCCTGGACGCCGCCTGGGCCCTGCGCAACCCGGACACCCCGCTTAAAACCCCCGACGAGGCGCTGATCCTGGCCAGCATTGTCGAAAAGGAAACCGGCAAGCCGTCGGACCGGGCGCAGATAGGCGGCGTTTTCACCAACCGGCTGCGCCTGGGCATGCTGCTGCAGACCGACCCGACCGTGATCTATGGCCTGGGCAGCAAGTTCGACGGCAACCTGCGCAAGCGCGACCTGCTGGCCGACACCCCTTACAACACCTATACCCGCGCCGGCTTGCCACCCACGCCGATCGCCATGCCGGGCCGGGCCGCGCTGCTGGCAGCCGTGCAGCCGGCGCCGACCAAAGCCATCTACTTTGTGGCGCGCGGCGACGGAAGCAGCCATTTCAGCGGCAGCCTCGATGAGCACAACCGTGCGGTCAACAAGTACATAAGAGGCCAGTGACCATGAGCACCAGACCTCTCAGCGGCCTCTTCATCAGCTTCGAAGGCATAGACGGCGCCGGCAAGTCCACGCACATCGCCGGCCTGGCCGAGGCTTTCAGGGCCGAGGGCAGGGCGGTGACGCCGACGCGCGAGCCTGGCGGCACGCCGCTGGCCGAGAAGCTGCGTGCCATGGTGCTCAACGAGGCCATGGACCCGCTGACCGAGTCACTGCTGATCTTCGCGGCGCGGCGCGACCACATCGTCAACGTGATCGCCCCGGCGCTGCTGCGCGGCGACGTGGTGCTGTGCGATCGTTTCACCGACGCCACCTTTGCCTACCAGGGCGCAGGGCGCGGCTTTGACCTGAAGCTGCTGGCCACGCTGGAGCAATGGGTGCAGTCCGACGAAGGCCTGCTGGGCGACCCGGCCGGTAACTCGCCCATGAAGCCCGAAGTCGAAACCGTGATCGAGCCGCATTTGACCGTCTGGTTCGACCTGGCGCCTGAAGAAGCCGCCTTGCGCCTGGCCGGCGCGCGCGTGCCTGACAAGTTCGAGGCCCAGCCGGTGGAGTTTTTCCGCCGGGTGGCGCAAGGTTATGCCGACCGGCAGAAAAACCACCCCGAACGTTTCGCCCGCATCGACGCCGCCAAGAGCCGCGACGAGGTCTGGCAGGCGGTGCGCCAGGTCTTCATGGCCAAGGGCTGGCTGCCATGAGCGACAGCGATACCGTGAACGCCCCGGCTGAATCAAACAACCCGCCGCTGGCGCCCTGGCTGCAAACCCAGCTTGAAAGCCTGCTGGCCCAGCGCGGCCACGCCTGGCTGCTCAGCGGGCCATCCGGCCTGGGCCAATTCGAACTGGCGCTGGCGCTTGCCCGCGCCTGGCTTTGCGAGGAGCCCACGCCGCAGGGCGCCTGCGGCCATTGCGGCAGCTGCCACGCGGTCGACGTGCACACCCATGCCGACCTCTGCATGCTGATGCCCGAGACCCTGTCGCTGGCCCTGGGCTGGCCGCTGGACGAAAAAACCCAGGACGAGCTCGACAGCAAGAAGCGCAAGCCCAGCAAGGAAATCAAGGTCGACGCCGCGCGCGAAGCCGTGTCCTTCACCCAGTTCACGCGTTCGCGCGGCACGACCAAGGTGGTGCTGGTGTTCCCGGCCGAGCGCATGAACAACGTCACGGCCAACACCCTGCTCAAGACACTTGAGGAGCCTCCCGGCGCCGTGAAGTTCATCCTGGCCACCGACGCGGCGCACCAGTTGCTGCCCACCATACGCAGCCGCTGCCTGGGCCACACCATGGTCTGGCCGGACTTTGAGCTGGCACTGGGCTGGCTCCAGCAGGAGACCAGCCAGGCGGGCGAGGGCGGTGCCCCCAAAAAAGCCGCACCAGCGCCCAAGCCGGCCGACCTTCAAACCCTGCTGGTCGCGGCCGGCGGGCGCCCCGCCGATGCACTGGCCTGGGCGCAGGAGAGCCCGCCCGGCGAATCCGCCCAGCATTGGCAGGCCCTGCCCAAAGCCATGGCGCGCGGCGATGTCAGCGCCCTGTCGGACTGGGCGCCCGCGCAGGCGGTTGACGCCCTGCAAAAGCTCTGCCACGACGTGCTGGCCGTGCGCATGGGCGCCGCACCGCGGTTTTTCAATGCCGCCGACCTGTCCGCCGCTGCCGGCAAGGCCGGCGCCGGGCTGTATGCGCTGGCCAGCTGGTCACGCGAGCTGTCGGCCATTGCCCGCACCGTCGAGCATCCTTACAACCCGGGCCTGATGCTCGAATCCCTGGTCAGCCGCGCCCGGCAGGCGCTCAACGCCAAATAAAGCCGGCCATTCTTGCTGCAATTCCGGACATCGCCCCTCCCAAACCGATAAACTAAAGCCATGAGCACACTGCCCCCCGCCAGTTCCCCCGCAGCCGCCGGCGCCCGGCCCAGCGTCGTCCAGCTGGCCATCAAGGAAAAAGCGGCGCTCTACGCCGCCTACATCCCGCTGTTCAAGGAAGGCGGCGTTTTTATCCCCACGGCACGCGACTACAAGCTCGGCGACGACGTCTACGTGCTGTTGACGCTGCCCGAAGACACGCAGCGCTACCCGGTGGCCGGCAAGGTCGCCTGGGTCACCCCAGGCAGGGCGGCCGGCAACCGCACCCAGGGCGTGGGCGTGCGTTTTCCGTCCGACGAAAAATCCCGCCTGCTCAAGATCAAGATCGAAGAAATCCTCGGCGCGCACCTGGCCTCCGATAGGCCCACGCAGACGATTTAAGCCAGCCGGCGGCTGCGCCGGCCGCCCCGGTTTTCATGCATTCAAACTCTGTTCCTCTGTATATATAGAGGGGCAGCAGCACCTATCCAGAGCCTGGAGCCATTCCGGAAATGTTCACCGACTCCCACTGCCATTTAAGCTTTCCCGAGCTCCAGGCCCAGCTGCCGCAGATCCGCCAGGCCATGCAGGACGCCCAGGTCGACCGGGCGTTGTGCATCTGCACCACCCTGGAAGAGTTCGAGACCGTCCACGGCCTGGCCACGCGCTATGACAACTTCTGGGCCACCGTGGGTGTGCACCCCGACAACGAGGACGTGCGCGAACCCAGCCTGGACGACCTGCTGGAGCGCGCCGCCCTGCCCAAGGTGGTCGGCATCGGCGAAACCGGGCTCGATTACTACCGCCTGGGCGAGCGCACCGTGGCCGACATGGAATGGCAGCGCGAACGCTTCAGGGTCCACATACGCGCGGCCCGGCAGACCGCCAAGCCGCTGGTCATCCACACCCGCAGCGCTTCCGACGACACGATTGCCATCCTGAAAGAGGAGGGCGGGAGCGTGGGGCAGGCCGGTGCCGCCACCGGCGTTTTCCATTGCTTCACCGAAACCCTGGCCGTGGCCCGCGCGGCCCTGGACCTCGGGTTTTACATCTCGTTTTCCGGCATCCTGACTTTCAAGAATGCAGCCGACCTGCGTGAAGTCGCCCAGTTCGTGCCGCTGGACCGCATGCTGATAGAGACCGACAGCCCCTACCTGGCGCCCATGCCTTACCGCGGCAAAACCAACAACCCGTCTTACGTGCCCTTCGTCGCCAAACAGATCGCCGAACTGACCCAGAAGCCGCTGGAGGCCATCGCCGAAGCCACCAGCCGCAACTTCGAGCAGCTGTTCAATGGGGTCAAAGCACCATGAAAAACCTCATTCATCACTTTAAGAAGATAATTTATCTTATTGTTATTGCTGGATTTTCTTCTTCGAACGCCGGTTCCTATGAAGACTTCTTCCTGGCCATCAAACAGGACAATCCCGCCGTCATCCAGAACCTGCTGCGGCGCGGGTTTGACCCCAATACGGTCGATCCCAACGGCCAGACCGGCCTGTTCATCGCCCTGCGCGAGCCTTCGCTCAATTCCGCCGAGGTGTTGATCGACTGGCCGAAAATCGACGTCAACGCCCTCAACAGCAAGGGTGAAAGCGCCCTCATGCTGGCCGTCCTCAAGGACCACCAGGCATTGGCGGAAAAGCTGATCAAGAAGGGCGCCGACGTCAACAAGACCGGCTGGACGCCTCTGCATTACGCCGCCACCAACGGCCACCTGGCCCTCATCAGCCTGCTACTGGAAAACAACGCCTACATCGACGCTGAATCGCCCAACGGGACGACGCCGCTGATGATGGCCGCCATGTACGGCACGGCCGCGGCCGTCAAGCTGCTGCTGCAGGAAGGCGCCGACCCGCAGCTCAAGAACCAGCAAGGCCTGACCGCCGTGCAGTTCGCCGAGCGCGGCAACCGCCCGGACTCGGTCGAAGCGATAGCCGCCGCGATCCGCGCCAAGCGGCCGGCCGGGCAATGGTGAACTGGCGATGACGTGGCGGCAGGCGCTGGCCATGCTGGGTGACCTGGTCATGCTCGCCGCGATGCTTTGGCTGGGCTACGCCTGCCTGAATTCATTGATGACCACGGAGATAGGCTTTGGCCGGTCCACAAGGATCATCCGCCTTGCCAATGACCCCGGCTGGTTCTGGTTCGCTTTCTGGTTCCAGTTCTTTCTGGCCATAGGAGGTGTTTTCGCCTGCATCCATTCGATCCGCAAGCGGGCCGCTGCGATTCGTGCGGCCAGGCAAGGCCATGGCCAGCCAGCAAGGTCCAAGCCGTAGACAGCCTTTGGGTGAAGCCTTTGTGCATTCCTTTAGATTCCACGATGTATATTATGTTAAGTCTTATTCAGATCGACACGACGTACAACCCAAGCCCCGAAAGGTCCGCATGAATCGCACCCTACTTTGGCCGGCACAGATGGCCGCGTTTCCTGGCAGGACGGCAAGGACGGCCAGCCTGATCGCTGTTTGCGTGGCGCTTGTTGCCGGTTGCGCCTCTGATCGCCCCGAGCCGGTCAACACGCGCTGCGGTGATATCCAGCTAAGCCAGAACGACCGTCCCGTGGAATCGAACGGCGCGTCGGTCACCATCCGCCGCATGCCTTTCACTGTGAGCTATCTCGGGAAGGCTCAGGGCGTGTTCAGGCTGCACGCGGCCTCGCCGCATTCGCCGACCAACGTCCTGCGTGATGCGCCCGCGGACCTCTGGCTTGTGGATTCCAGGCCGCTGAAGCGTGAGCCTGGCGATCTGCGCCTCGCCGGACATATCCTGGAACACACACGTTCGTCCAGCTACGATGCGGGCCCTGACGTGAACATGCCTCGGCAGCTCCGGCGCCCGGCAGGCCAGCCTTCGGATTCACGCCCCCTTGGCCGCCTGGACTACAACGAAACGACGGTTGGCGACGACCCCGGCAAGCGATGGATACGAGTGGCCAAGGTGCACGGGCAAGCACTTCCCGGCTCGAAATGGCCTGTGTTGCACCTGACTTCGCTGGTCGGCACGCCTACGCCGGCTTCCTCCTCCCCGGAAGTGGTGAGCTGGTCGGCCTGCACCGTGTTCTTCGAGTGAGCGGGCCCCGCTACCCCAGCCCGTACTCCGGATAGTTCACAGCATCAGCTTGATCCCGAACGCCGCCATCAGCGCGGCACAGGCGCGGTCTATCGGCCGGCGCAGCGTCATATAGCCCTCGATCACGCGCGGCGTCGAGAACAGGCAGGCGGCCAGGCTGTACCACAGCAGCGCATCAAACAGCACCAGCGCGACCGCCGCGGCGCGCAGCGGCCAGCCGGCATCGGGTGGCACCAGCAGCACGAAGATGCTGCCGAAGTAAGCCAGCGACTTTGGGTTCAGCAGGCCGGTGGCAACACCGCGCAGCAGCGCCTTGTGTGCCGGCTCCGCCTCGCGTCCGGAAATGGTCACCGTGGGTTTGGGTCCCGCGTGCGAACGCCACAGGCGGACGGCAATGTAAAGCAGGTAGGCCGCGCCGGCGATGCGGATCGCCGTCTGCAGCGATGGCACCAGCTCGAAAACCGCCGTCAGGCCCGTGACCGCGACCAGCGCCCACATCGCGCCGGCGCTGGCCAGGCCGACTGCTATCAGCAAAGCGCCGCGCCGGTCACGTTCGGCGGCCGCATGCACGACCAGCAGGATGTTCGGGCCGGGACTGACGATGGCCAGGCTGTCGATCACGAACAGCGAGAGCAGGACGAGCGCGGTATCCATCAATGCATCACCTTCCTTGTTGGGGCCGAGGATGGCATCGAATATGGTACCGTTGAAGATCCACAATTCTGAAATTTACCAGGTCCATAACACGCATGGAATTCAACATCGACATGCCGGCGGCCGGGTCCCGGGACCGCTTCGCCGCCCTGCACCGCCAGATCCGGGCCGCGATCATCGACGGCCGACTGGYCGCGGGCCTGCGCCTGCCTACCACGCGCGAACTCTCAGCCAGGCTCGGTGTGTCGCGCAACACCGTGGTTGCCGCCTACGAACAGCTGGCGAGCGAAGGCTATCTGCTGTCCCGCCAGCGTGCGGGCACCTTTGTCGCGGCCGCGGTGCCGGCGCGCGTGCCCGCGGCGCAGCCATCCGACTCACCTGCCCTGGCTTGGGCCGACCTGCCCGACGCCTGGCAAAAGGTGGCACCGTGGTCCACCGAGGCCATGTCCACCGGGCCGCGTTTCGACTTCAGGGTCGGCTTGCCGGACCACTCACAGCTGCCCTGGGACACCTGGCGCCGCCTCTGCGCCCGCGCCCAGCACGACTTCGCGCGTGCGCCCCGGGCCTATACCGATCCCGCCGGCGACCCCCTGCTGCGCGAAGCGATAGCCGCCCATGTATCCCTGTCGCGCGCGGTGGCCTGCAGCGCCGGCGACGTGTTTATCACCTCGGGCGCACAGCATGCCTTCGCCCTGCTGGCCGACGTGCTCGTCACGCCGCAGGCCAYGGTGGTAGCCGTCGAGGACCCGGGCTATGCGCCCTTGCACGCGGCCATGGCGTTTCGCGGCGCGCAACTGCAGCGCGTCCCGCTCGATCACGAAGGCTTGCGCGTCGACCGCCTGCCGCCGCAGGCCAGCGTGATCTGCGTTACGCCCTCACACCAGTTCCCGGTCGGCACCGCGATGTCGCTGGCCCGCCGCTCGCAACTGCTTGAACATGCGCGGCAACACCAGGCCGTCGTGATCGAAGACGACTACGACGGGGAATTCCGCTTCGGCGGCCGTCCGCTCGATGCTCTCCATTCGCTCGATGACCAGGGCCTGGTGTTTTATGTCGGCACTTTTTCGAAGGTGATGTTCCCTGCCCTGCGCGTCGGCTTCGTGGTGGCGCCGCCCTGGGCCCGTGAGCGGCTCGCCGCGGCGCTGCACGCCACTCAGGGCGCGCCGCCCCTGCTGACCCAGCTGGCGCTGGCCGCCTTTATCCGCGAAGGGCATCTCGCACGGCATGTGCGGCGCATGCAGCGCGTCTATGCTGGGCGGCGCGGCGCCTTGTTGCAGGCCATCGAGCAGCATGCGGAAGGTTTGCTGATACCGCTGCCGTCGTCGGCCGGGTTGCACGTGAGCGCGATGCTCGCACCGCAGTTCGAAGCGTATGAGACGGCACGGGTGGCCACCGAGGCGGGGATAGCGGTAGAAGCGCTGGACCGCTCCGGCCAGCGGCGGCTTCGCTACAACGGCTTAACCTTCGGGCTGGGCTTGATCGGCGACGACGAGGTGGTGGTCCCCGGGGTACAGGCGCTGGTGAAGCTGTTGAGCTAAACCGCCCTGCCCCAAGGTGAGCTTTTTGGCGCGGCCTTCGACCCTCTAGTTTTAGTCCCCTTCCCGCCCTGGCACGCCCGCAATGTTTTCGGTCCACCGCAGCGCCGAGCGGCACCATTTCTGCGCCGTCGGAACCAGCGCTTCGCGTTCGGCGATGCAACCCACCCTCAGCCCGTAAATCCCGGGATCGTCGGCCGCGTAGGTGTAGAGCGGCGAGCCGCATCGCGGGCAAAAGGCCTGGGCCCGCCTTGCACCGTTGTCGCCGGTTTTGACATAGATTCTGGGCTCGCCCGCGACGAGCTGGAATGAACCCCCTCTTGCGGGCACGGAGACCCGGTAAGCGGAACCCGTGAGCTTCTGGCAATCCGTGCAATGGCAGATCGCCGTCTCTTCGGGGGCCACTTCGGCTTCGTAGCGAATGTCCCCGCAATGGCAACTTCCATGAACCTGCATGGCTGCTCCGGCCTGACGCCCAAAAAAAAGCCCGGATGGTCCGGGCCGGAAATTTCTCATTCCAAATGAGAGTGCGATCGGATCAAATCGCCAACCCAATATAGCCAGCACCCGGGCCGCGCCATGTAGGAAAAAGCCGCATCCGGAAAAACGGATGGCAGGGGCTGGGGGCACTCCGGCTAGTCGTCCCAGACATTGGCATTGCGCTCAAAGTCGGAGCGCTGCGGGCGCACCACGCAAAAGCGCTGGCCGGTCGGCGCTTCCATCACCCACCATCGCTTGATGTGCGCGACGCGGCGTGCGCCCAGGCCTTCCAGGCGCTGGACTTCCGCTTCGATGTCGTCGGTCTCGATGTCGATGTGCACGCGGCTGGGATGGTTGACGGACTGCACCAGCACGGTGACCTCACCCGGCGGCGTGGCCAGCTGCCGGTAGTTCGCGTTTTCGGGATCGGGAAGTTTTTCCGATGTCCAGCCCAAGGCCCTGGACCAGAAGGCGGCCGCCGCATCCGGTTCCTCGGACTGGCAATCGATGACGATGGTGGCCAGCCGGCTTCTGTGCATTTTGTCCCCTAACCCCGGCCCCACAGCTGTCCCAGCAGCTGCGCGATGGCAAATGCCGCGAACCCCGCCAGGCGTACCGCCGCGAGAGCACACACACCCAACGCCAGGGCCAGAAGCAGTTCAGCGGTGCTGGACGCTTCCTGCTGCTCCTCGGGCGCGGGGACCTCGATGACAGGGGGGTGGAATAAAGTATTCATGCCGCATCATTCGCAAACTAAAGTAGTTCGTTTTGTCGGCGAAAAACGTTTTACCGGCTCAGCCGGAACCTACAAAAAAAACCTCCAAATGGAGGAGCCCTTCCCCATAGAAAGAAAAACTTTTTCACAATTTTCCGGTTGCAACCCTATTGACCTTCTCTAGAAAATCCCAGTTCCAACGGTGTTTTCTTATCTGTTTCTTGACTGCCCAGGAGGGGCGTATGGCTAATTCCAAAGTCATGGAAACGCTGCGCGCCGCTGTGAGAGTTGAGCAGCATGAAGAGCTCGAACGCACACGGCGCTACCAGGTGTTTATGCAAAAGATGGCTGCCTTCCAGAAGGGAGCAGGGCCCGCGCCCGAGGAATTCCAGCAATGGTGCGAGGACGTGGAACACCGCCTCGCGCTGCGCCGGCTCGAAGCCGGCATCCCCGAGTGGTCGCCGGACGCCCGGGACGACTCCCGGTACTGACGGACTGAAGGCTCTCAGTCCTCGATCACCGCCGGCGTTTTCCGGCCGCGACCAAAGTAGCGGCGGACCTCTTCGGGCTCGCTGCCCACGGCATAGACAGCCGCCCGCAGTTCAAGCTCCGTGCATTGCAGCTCGGCGCACCAGTCGCGCACGGCAAGCGGATCCAGCAGGCTGATGCGCTTGCCCGCGTCGGCTGTTGGGGGAACTCGCGAAGCCGTCATGTTTCTCCCTTCAGATGGGAAATTACAGGATGCCGAGGGTGGCCTTGGCCGTTGCCAGTCAAGGATTAATCCTTTTACGCGACTTTCCTATCTTTTGGGCGGTGTCGCATCCTCTAATTAGAGGAGACGCAGGCCGGGATGCGACGTAAACCGGGTCGGATCAGGGCTTGTTCAGCGCCGCGGCGGCGCGTATGAGCGCCTTCAAGGCCTTTTCATCGATCTTGTCGCCTTCATGGATATCGATGGCGCGCCGGGTGTTGCCTTCGAGGCTGGAATTGAAAAGACCTGCAGGGTCCTCGAGCTTGGCGCCCTTGGCGAAGGTCATCTTCACGGCGCTCTTGTAGGTCTCGCCGGTACAGATGATGCCGCCGTGCGACCACACCGGAACGCCGCGCCACTTGAGTTCCTCGACCACCTCAGGCACGGCCTGCTGGATGATCTTGCGGATACGCGCGAGCGTCTCGCCGCGCCAGTCGTCGAGGGCCTTGATCTTTGCGTCTATCTGCGCGGAGACGGAACCGCCGTCCTTGTCTTGCGCCGTATCGCTCGCCATCGCTTTTTTCATGGTGATGTCGCTTTCTTCTGGGTTGTGCCGTTCACATTTTTTCGCCGGGCAATTCGCTGGCCTGCTGGATCCAGGCGGCCAGTTGGGCTTCGTCGAACTGCCCGTCCTGCTGGATGTGGAGGTAGCGCGTGTCCTGGCTTTTGGATTCGACAGGCGGTACGGGACGCAGCGACAGGCCGCGAAAGAAGGCCACCTTGACGTAGTGCGTGAAGCAATGAAAGCTGAGGAACCAGCCCTGCCCTTCAAGGCCGTAGAACGGCGAATTCCACTTGACGGCCTTGCGCACGCCGGGGACGGTGCGCGTGATCAGCGCGTCGAGGCGGCGCCCGACATCGCTTTTCCATCCCGGCATGGCCGTGATATAGGCTTGCACGGGAGCGTCGCCCTCGCCTTTCGCGATCTGCGGGTTGCCGCCCGAGAGCAGGACGGGCTTCGCGGACTTGGCTGGCGCACCGGCTGTCTTTCTGGCCATGGCGTTCATTTCAGGGCCTCGCGTCAAAGCTCAGGCTGGGCGTGCCAGGACCTGCTCCAGCTGGGCAAAGAACTGCTGCCAGCCGTGTTTTGCGCCCTGGTAGGCCTGTTCCTGGTCGGTCCGGAAACCCGCCTGCTCCATGCGCAAACGGGTGCCCGTGCCTGTGGGCGTCAAGGTCCAGGTGACCACACTCTCGAGGCCATAGGCCGCCCAGGTATAGGACAGCGTTTTCTCGGGCTCAACAGTCTGCACCTCGCAGTCGACGGCGCCCCAGTCGGCGCTGAGCTTGAAGCCGTGGCCGACCACGGGCTGGAAGTCGTTTTTCATGAGCCACTCGGCGATCAGCTGCGGCTGCGTGAGTGCGCGCCAGATCTTTTGCGGTGGGTACGGGATCTCGCGCTCGACAACGACGGAGCGGGTTTCAGTGGAAGCCTGGCTTTGGATCGGGGTTTGGGTTGCGCTCATTGGTCCATCCTTTTCAATAATGATTCAAGGTCATCAAAACGGTCATGCCAGAACGCGCCGTAGTCGCTCATCCAGTCGCGCAGCGGCGCAAGCGCCAGYGGTTCGGCGCTGTAGTGCGTCTCGCGCCCATCGCGCCTGTCGTTCACCAGCCGCGCCTGTTTCAGGACACGCAGGTGTTTGGATACGGCCGGCTGCGACACACCCGCGCGGTCCGTCAAGGCGCGCACGGTCTGCGTACCGTCACGGGCCAGGCGTTCAAAAATCGCCCGCCGTGTCGGATCGGCAAGCGCCTTGAAAACTTCGTCCGCGATGGTTGCTGTTGGCATGTCGAAAGCATAACTCGATGGTTATTGATCTGTCAACCCCGGCAGAAGGCCGGCAGGGAAACCGGCTTATTTGGCCGGCTGGATTTCCGTGACTACGACGGCACTGCGGGGGGTGAAGGCCTCGCCCGCGATCAGTCTCCGATGATGAGCGGTCCGGTTTAAGGGGATACCAGGCCGAAAACGCGAAGGTAATATTGCCTAACAACTTTCACGTAGACGAAGGTAGTACTGTCTTCATGAAGCTCCCGGCCCGTACCTTGTGGTGCGGATTGGCCGGTGCACTCATTGAGCCGCGAAGTCCGGGCTTCCGCAGTGCTCGCCGGTATGTGTGTCGCTCGCGTATTGCGCGAGTCATGATCGCTGTTGGTGGTGCGCACGAAGCGCCTGCGAGATTTGATGCTCAGCTTGTGCGCCTTCAGCGCAATTCAAGCTTCCACATAGACGAAGGTAGTATTGACTAATAACGATCGCAGAGTATCTTTGTTTTGCTTTTGTGATTTTTCGCGTTGCTGTCCGATATTGACATGCCGATATTGCGCTTGCGCAACATCCAGATTGGATGAACGCATTCAAACGAGGAACTCCCAGCATGGGAACGTCTATGCATACGAAGGACTCCGCGACTGACGTTGCTGCAGTAGCCGTACAGCCTTCAGTACAGGGCGGCGGCCTGCCTGGCACAAATATTTTCTACCATTCCGGCACAGTCACCGAGCACTGCAGGCAAGCCTTGCTCGGGCACGCGCCGGCCACGATCTGGTTGACCGGATTGAGCGGCGCGGGAAAGTCCACGATCGCATACGCATTGGAAACAATGCTGCTGGATCTTGCCCATCCTTGCTTCGTTCTGGACGGCGACAACCTCCGGCATGGACTGAGCAAAGACTTGGGATTTTCCGCGCCGGACCGACGTGAGAACATTCGACGCACGGCCGAAGTCGCGCACATGATGAATGAAGCCGGATTGATCGTGATCACCGCCTTGATTTCGCCGTTCCGGGACGACCGGAAAATGGCTCAAGCCATCATCGGCGATGCGCGATTCATTGAAGTCCATGTCAGTACGCTGGCAACAGTCTGCGAGCAGCGCGACCCGAAAGGACTCTATGTACGGGCTCGCGCCGGACAGCTTGCGGAATTTACCGGCATCTCGTCTCCCTACGAAACACCGCTAATACCTGATTTGGTGCTCGACACCGACGCACTGCCCCTGAAAGATTCGACCCAGACCTTGCTCGACCTTGTTTCGGAGCGCTGCTTCACATGAGCCAGCAACACAGAGCGGTCCTCATGGCTGATTGGCCGGAAATTTCTTTGGCCTTTTTATGTTGAATACTTCACCACATTCAATATAGACAATAACGGGAGCAGGCATATGGAAGTAGCAGGAGCAAAGGACGTCGGCGCCGCTGTGCACTCTCGCCCACGGCCGGTACTGATGATTCCGCTGCGGCGCTGCGGCAGCCATGCTTTGCGCTTGCGCCTGAACTTCAATCCACATTTTTACTCGCCCTATCCGCTGCATATCGTGGATTTCATGGCCTTGGTGCCGCTCTATGGCGATCTTTCCGATGACCAGGCTTACTTCCGCATGGTGGTGGATGTGGTGGGCTTGCAGGCAGCAAGCCCGGTAAAGTGGTCAAACGTGGCATTTGACCCGAGGCAGATATTCGAGGCGATACGCCACGAACGGCGCAGCGTGCATCGCATCGTCTGGGAGTTGCTGCTACGCGCCGGGGAGCAGCATGACGCAGGAATTGTCATGGATAAATCGCTCGACAGCGTGCACTACGCGGACGAGTTGATGAGCCTGTTTCCGCAGCTGCTGTTCCTGAATGTCGTGCGAGATCCGCGCGCGCAGGTCGCCTCAATGACCCGCGCCATCATCCACGATTTCGATACCACCCTGAACGCGAAGGCATGGGTTGATGCGTATCGTGTGGCGCTGTCACTGGCCGAGCGTTATCCGGAACGGGTGCTTACCGTCCGCTATGAAGATTTTCTTGCCGATCAAGAGAGCACGCTGCGCAAGGTCTGCCGCTTTTTCGGCATCGAGTACCTGCCGCAAATGCTGGATGTAACGCGTTCGCACGAGGCGCAACAGCTATCCCACATGTCGGCGCTCTGGGCTTCGAATTGTTTCGCGCCGATAGCCGCCAACACGGACAAGTTCAAAACGCAACTGTCGATGAAAGAAATCGAAGTGATCGAAACCTTGGCGCGCGACTACATGGCGCTGTATGGCTATGAACGGATGACCGATGCACAGGCGGTGATCAGCGACAGCATGATGGCGCGCTCCCGTGAATGTTCCGAGGTGGCGAAGCGGTGCGCCTGGCGCGATCTGGAGCACAACGATTACCGGGATTTCATTTTGCGCCGTTTCCGGTTGGACTATCTGCAGCAGGTGCGCAATCGCCTGGAAAATTTGCCGATCGCCGATGCAGCCAAGGTCCGCGATGCGGCACGCATTGCGTGAAATTCCTCTATGGCGAACATGGCGAAATTGGATGCGAAATAAAGAAACTGCGATGAAACATTGGCAATTCGGCGGCATCAAAGGAAAGCTCCTTGTCGGCTTGGGCTCCATGCTGGCATTCACCGCGTTGATCGCCATCACCGGAGTGTGGTGGATCATGAAGCTGGAGCGCGTCAACGATGAGGTCGTGGACGCGGGACTGACGGTGGAGCGGCAGATCAAGGAATGGCATCGCTTGACGCGGGCCAACACCTTGCGGACGCTGCTTCTGCTCAAAATCAATGACCCGGTACTTGAAAAGGAAGTTCGGGTCGAGATCGACGAAACGGTCAAAAAAGTCAACGGTATCCTGCGCAAACTGGATGCAGCCTTGCACGAGGGGCCGATTGCGGAAACCTTTTTCGCGGCGACCGAACGGCGCTTGCAATACCAGAAGATCCGTAGCGACGCATTCCGGGCAAAAATGGCCGGCGACGAGCGCGAAGTCAGCCGCATCATTGAGCAGGAACTGATGTATGCACAGAACGGCTTTCAGGCCGCGGTACAACAGCTGTCCGACGAGCAGGTCGCGAATATGCAAGAATTGGTCGCGAGCAACAATGCACAGTCGGAGCAGGCGCGATTCATCGTTGCAGCCTCCACCTCCACCGCATTCGGCTTGGCGCTGCTGTTCTGGTTGGTGGTGCGCAAACGCTCCCGGGAGGTCGAGCGCGCGCTGAATCATCAGCTGTCGGAAAGCACGGAACTGCAACAGGCAATCCTGGATAGCGCCAATTTCTCCATCATCTCGACCGATACCAAGGGCATGATCCGGCTGTTCAACAACGGCGCGCATCGCATGCTGGGTTACTCGGCCGACGAGGTCTTCGCCCGGCATACGCCTGACTTGTTGCATGACCAAACCGAAATGGAAGAGCGAGCGCAACAACTAAGCATTGAACTGAAACAGCCGGTCAAGGCCGGTTTCGAAACGCTCGTTGCGAGGGCGCGCGGCGGCTCGGCAGACGAGCGGGAATGGACTTATATCCGTAAGGACGGCAGCCGTTTGCCCGTCATGGTATCGGTCACGGCGCTGAGGGATGAGCAGCTCGCGCTCACTGGTTTTCTTTGCGTTGCCTACGACCTGATAGAACGCAAGAAGGTCGAAAACATGAAGAACGAATTCATTTCGACGGTCTCGCACGAATTGAGGACCCCGCTCACCTCCATCCGCGGCTCGCTCGGGCTGATCTTCGGCGGCGTGGGCGGTGAGTTGCCTGAGGCCGTGAAGAACCTGGTGGGCATCGCCAAGAGCAACTGTGAGCGCCTGATCCGGTTGATCAACGACATGCTGGACAGCGAGAAGATCGAGTCCGGCAAGATGCGCCTGGACCTGCAGGTCATGGACATCAGGCCGCTGGTCCAGCAGGTGCTGGCCGCCAACGAGGGTTTCGCGGGCCAATACAGCGTGACCTTGCGGCTGCAGGCACCCGATGCGCAGCTGCAGGTGCGCATTGACGGGGACCGCATGATCCAGGTGCTGACCAACCTGCTGTCCAATGCAGTGAAATTTACGCCGCCGGGCGGGGCGGTGGAGGTGCGGGTATCGTGCCTGGCCCAGAGTGTTCGGGTCGAAGTGGTGGACAGCGGCCCCGGCATTCCGGAGGAGTTTCGCGGCCGCATTTTCCAGAAATTTTCGCAAGCGGATTCTTCCGACACCCGGCAAAAAGGCGGGACCGGTCTCGGGCTCAACATTTCCAAGGCGCTCATCGAGAAGATGGGCGGCAGCATAGGCTTTAGCAGCGCGGTGGGAACGGGCACCACCTTCTTCTTCGAGTTGCCCGAATGGCAGAACACGGTGCCGCTGCTGCAGCCGTTCCGGGCCAAGGCTGACGCCTTCCAGCCGCGCATCCTGATTTGCGAGGATGACCCCGACGTGGCAAGGCTCATCAGCATGATGCTGGCCAAGGCCGGATTTGAGGCTGAGATGGCGTATAGCGCGGAACAAGCTTTGGCCTGTCTTGCGCGGAGCAGCTACGATGCCGTGACCGTGGACCTGAAACTGCCGGGCCAGAACGGCATGGCTTTCATCAGTGCGCTGCGCGACAACGAAAGCACACGCAAGCTGCCGGTCGTGGTGATCTCGGCCCTGGCCGAGGAAGGACAGCTGCAGTTCAACCACAAACCGCTCACGGTTTCGGATTGGCTGCAAAAGCCGATTGATGAAGACCTGCTGATCCAGAGCGTACGACGGGCCGTCGCCGGCATGCCGGTCGGCAAGCCGCGCATACTGCATGTGGAAGACGATCTCGATATCCAGCGCATCGTTGCCGAGGTGGCCCAGGATTTTGCCATCTTCAAATTTGCCGCTACGCTGGACGAAGCCCGTGCCCTGCTGCAAGAGCAGCGCTTTGACCTGGTGCTGCTGGACCTCGGGCTGGGCAAGGAGTCAAGCTGGGACCTGGTGGAGGACATTGATGCGCTCGATCCGCGGCCGCCGGTGATCGTGTTTTCGCCCAGCGCCGCGGACCTGACGGTAAGCAAACAGGCCGAGGCTGTCCTGTTCAAGGTCCGGACCTCCAACATTGAGCTGTTAAGTACCATCCGGCGTATTCTGCAGATTCCCGCAGACCCTCCCGCCGTCCCAAGCCCCGTGCAGACCCATGCCGGCCCCTCCCCGCCGCATTTTTTACATTGAGGGCGAGCCTGATATCCCTCACGCCAGCCCGCACCACTGCGCGATGCGATGCGTCATGTCGCCCCACAGGCCGAACACGGCTGACAGCACCAGCACGCCGCCGGCCAGGCGCACGCCCAGTTGCCCGCCCAGGCCGTTGCCGGCACGCCGCAGCCCTGCCAGCAGTTGCGGCGCCAGCAGCAGCGTGATGCCGCTGCCCACGGCAAAAGCCGCCATGGCCAGCGCGCCTTGCAACGGCCCGCCGCTCAACGACGCCACCAGCAGCGCCGAATACAGCAGGCTGCAAGGCATGAAGGCCCACAGCGCGCCGACCGAAAACATGCCGCCGCGCGAAGCGGCCACGGCTCCCACCCGGGACCAGGCCGATCGCCCTGCCCGGTCGGCCCAGGCCGGCTGGCTGGCGTTGACCACCAGCATCAGTCCCCAGCCCAGAACGGCCAGGTGGAACAGCACCCAGAGCGGCTTGACCACGGCGGCCTGTTCCGTCATCCAGGCAAAACTTTGCACCGCCGTCGCCGCCGCGCCCGCGGTGGAATAG